>NZ_JAKUFY010000015.1:0-77368 GCF_022663675.1 Bacillus cereus group sp. BfR-BA-01355 | reverse complement strand
TTCTAATGTATCTTCTACGAATTCCTTCTCTTTTGCAAATTCTAAATAGCGATCCGCATATTTCTTCGCCTGTTGAAATAACCCCATATATGCATAATTATTTGCAATAAAATAATAGCACTGTTCAAGTTCTGGATTAGATCTAACTAACTTTAAGAAGATTTGATTCGATTCTTGATATTCACCAGCCTCAGATAATACTGATGCTAATTGACATAAAATAAACGGCTCCTTCTCACTTTGTGCCGCTCTTCGAAAATATTTAATTGCATCTTGCAATTTTTGCCCTTTGTAAGCTCTCATCCCTTTTTTATAAAAGAAGTCCGCTAGCTGATTAAAAGAGATAACTTGTCCGTTCTCCTTATATATTCTTTGATTTTTCCCCATATATCCTCCAGTTTTTTGTTTTCTTCGTTCACACATTCTTCTATCTATAAGTATAAACGATTCCGTAAAAAACAAAACAGTATATTCTACTCAATTATTTCCTTTTTATTCATAAAAAAAGAAGAGAAATGTTACATTTTCACCATGAACCTTCTCTTGCGGTCATTTGCTCTTTCGTATAAATAATACGCATTGGATTTCCACCTACGAAAGCTCCGCTCGGTACATCTCTATGAACAAGTGTGCCAGCTGAGACAGTCGCACCATCTCCAATTTTCACACCTGGTAATATTGTTACATTCGCTCCAATCATCACTTCATTTCCAATGATGATTTCCCCAAGTCGATATTCACGAATTAAATATTCATGTGCTAAAAGCGTTGTGTTATAACCAATAATCGAATTCTCTCCCACAGTTATCTTTTCTGGGAACATAATATCCGGCATTACCATAAGTGCAAATGATGTTTTCTTTCCTACTTTCATCCGTAAAAAAGTACGGTACAACCAATTCTTCACAGATAAAAATGGCGTGTAACGCGCAATTTGGATAATAATAAAGTTTTTCATTACCTTCCAAAAAGACACTGTTTTATACACATTCCATAATGAATTTCCTCCTGAAACAGGATAGCGCGTTGTCCGTCGCACTTAGCTCGCTCCTCTACTAACTTACTTGGACCTTTATGAACGGTTCATATTAGACAAAATCGGTAGCAAATCACTCATTTTATCTAGCATAAAGTCCGGCTTGTAAGCTTCTAAATACGCTCTACCTTTCAACGTCCATGAAACCGCAGCTGTTTTCGTCCCCGCATTTTGACCACCGACAATATCATGATGATTATCCCCAACCATCAATGCCTCTTCTGGTTTTGCATCTAATAATTCAAGCGCTTTTTGAAGTGGCTCTGGATGTGGTTTCACATGCTCTACATCATCAATTGTCACGACAACATCAAAAAATTCATCAAGCTTTGACAACTGTAATCCCATCTCAACGGTTTGTCTCGCTTTCGTTGTAACAATACCAACTTTATAACCTTGCTTCTTCAACTCTCGAACTGTTTCATATACAGTTTCATATTCTTCTACTAATTCATCATGATGATCATGGTTAAATTCGCGATAGCTTGTAATCATCTCTTCAACCTTACTTTCATCAATCTTGCTGAAAGTATCATGCAAAGATGGACCGATAAATGGCAACACATCTTCACGCTTATATTGATTTGGATAATATGTATGTAAAGTATGTAAAAAAGAAGAAATAATAAGTTCGTTTGTATTAATTAAAGTTCCATCTAAATCAAATAACACTGTATTTATTCTCATTGCCTTAGTCCTTTCGCTTTCCTGAATATGAAAGAAGCAGCATCTTACAATAAGATGCTACTTTTCTCTAATTTTCCGAATATCTTTTATCAGCTTGCCCCATTTTTCGTCTCACAATAATGAAAATAATAGAAATAACAACAAGTCCAATTGACATTACTTGTGCAATACGAAGTGGTCCTAGCATTAAACTATCTGTACGTAAGCCTTCTACGAAGAAGCGTCCTACTGAATACCAAATTAAATATGTGAAGAATAATTCCCCGCGGCGTAAATTCACTTTTCTTAATGCAAGTAGTAAAATTACACCTACAAAATTCCATAATGATTCATATAAAAACGTCGGATGATAGTACACACCCTCAATATACATTTGATTAATAATGAAATCTGGTAAATGAAGACCTTCTAAAAACTGTCTCGTTACTTCATCACCATGTGCCTCTTGGTTCATAAAGTTTCCCCATCGGCCAATTGCTTGTCCTAGTAAAATACTTGGCGCAGCAATATCCGCCAACTTCCAGAATGAAACCCCGCGTCGCTTTGCAAAAAGAATGCCGGTAATAACCGCTCCGATTAAACCACCATGAATCGCCAAGCCACCTTGACGAATATTAATAATTTGACTCGGGTTTTGCGCGTAATATTCCCATTCAAAAATAACATAATACATTCTCGCAAATAGAATAGCGATCGGTACTGCAATTAATACAAGGTCAACAAATGTATCTTTTGGAATACCTAGCCTTTCTCCCTCGCGAGTTGCTAGCCAAAGACCTAATAGCACACCTGTACCGATAATAATCCCGTACCAATAAACAGGAAACGGCCCAAGTTGGACAGCTACGCGGTCAAGCTGCGGTACAGAACCTAACAGCATATGTATGACCTCCCTCTCCAATGTTTACTCCTGATTCCCTAACTCAATCGCACTCATTAATCGTTCTGAGAACTGCTGTGCTGCATTGACTCCCATACGTTTTAAACGGAAGTTCATCGCTGCTACTTCAATAATAACAGCCAAGTTTCGACCAGGACGAACTGGAAGTGTAATCTTCGTAAGTTCTGTATCAATAATTTTCATCTTCTCTTCATCAAGACCTAAGCGATCATAATTTTTCTTTTGATCCCAAATTTCAAGATTAATAACAAGTGTAATACGCTTATAATTTCGCACTGCCCCTGCACCGAATAACGTCATAACGTTAATGATACCTAGACCACGAATTTCTAATAAATGCTCAATTAAATCTGGTGAGCTTCCTACTAATGTGTCTTCATCTTCTTGGCGAATTTCTACACTATCATCCGCAA
Source organism: Bacillus cereus group sp. BfR-BA-01355 (assembly GCF_022663675.1). Taxonomy (NCBI): domain Bacteria; kingdom Bacillati; phylum Bacillota; class Bacilli; order Caryophanales; family Bacillaceae; genus Bacillus; species Bacillus cereus group sp. BfR-BA-01355. The sequence continues at coordinate 74,331 of NZ_JAKUFY010000015.1, read as the reverse complement.
CAAGGCGATGGCCACGCTTCACAAGTTCAAGAGCTGTCTCACTTTTACCAACACCACTTTGACCTGTAATTAAAACACCAACACCGTAAATATCCACTAATACACCATGAACAGCAGTTGTTGGTGCTAGCTTACCTTCTAAATAATTGGTTAAACGACTTGATAATCTCGTTGTCGTTTGAGAAGAACGTAATAAAGGCATGCCTGATTCACGTGATGCTTGTAATAACTCATCTGGTACATCTTGATTACGAGTTATAATAATACATGGCGTCTCCTCGGTACAAAGCGCTTTCATTCTCTCTTGTTTTTGTTCTGTCGTTAACGTATCAAAGAACGTAAGCTCCGTTTTTCCAAGAAGCTGCACGCGATCAGCTGGATAATATGTAAAGAATCCTGCCATTTCAATTCCAGGTCGTGATAAATCACTTGTATCAATCGGACGATGAATTCCTTCCTCACCACTTATTAACTCCAATTGAAATTGTTCAATTAAATCTTTTGTCCTTACTTTTGGCATATGTATAAACCTCCACTCCGCTGCGGGTTCAGTCTCGTTTGATGTAAAATTCCATTCTACCGGATATTGTACCATTTTTTTCTGGAAACAAGAAATACGGTTTCTGATAAATAGAAAAAAACATTTCATACGAATAATGAAATGTTTTTCTTTTTGTCATTTTCTCTTTTTTTCATATAGAGGTTCCACAATTACCTTTTCAATAATCATATTAAAAATTGAAATACAAATTGCCGCAACAATCGCTACACCAAATCCTGATATATTAAAAGCATCTCCTAATAATGAATCTGCTATTTTTAACGTAATCGCATTAATAACAATTAAGAAGAAGCCGAAAGTTACAACAGTAATTGGTAGCGTAATTAAAATTAAAAACGGCTTTACGAACACATTTAAAACAGCCAAAATAATACTCGCAATAATTGCAGTTTGTATATTCGCTACGTAAAACGCGTCTGGTGCAATCCCTTTTAAAAGTCCCGATACAGCGATTAACACAACGCTATTTACAAGAAGTGATACAATCCATCTCATTTTCTTACACATCCTTTTAACATATATATTTCATCATACGCTAATAGACAATAAACGCAAGTATCATACAAATACTTATACCAACTTATTCTACTCTTCACGCTTGTATACCTACCAACATTTCTTTGTGAAATAGGGACCACACCATCTATGTTCATGAGTTTTTACAAAAGTCCAAGTGAAATCTTTATCTACAATATAGATATCACCTTTATACGCATCATCTGTCTCACACAATGTATCATCCATATGTAATAAACTCGCATCCTTTATTAATAGTACCTCATCACAGTGTTGGTAGAAAATGTAGCACTCCTTTTTCACTTCATTATGAAACGCGCTCTCTGCTTCTATTCCTTCTAAGCACTTCTTTTTCTCATAACTAAATATGTGCCAAAGATATCCACATACATACTTATCTCCGTAAAAGAAAATGTCTTCTTTTTCTTCATCACTTAAATGGTTTGCAAAGTTATTCTCCCAGCGCTTCCGAAAATATACACCCCACTTTTGGAACTTTCTTACCTTCATATTCTTCTTTCGCAACACATCTAAAAACTCCATCATCTCCCCCTATACAATAAAAACCGAGCGTCATTTCCACTCGGTTTTCATCAATAAACTTATTGCGATAACTCTACTTCTTTTATTTTCTCTTTCATTCTTGCTTTATCACGATTTAAAATCTCTTTTAAATACTTACCAGTATACGAGCGCTCTTCTTTTACTACTTGCTCTGGCGTTCCCGAAGCGACGATTTGTCCACCTTTGTCCCCGCCTTCTGGTCCAAGGTCAACGATATAATCAGCTGTTTTAATCACATCTAAATTATGTTCAATTACAAGTACCGTCTCACCACTCTCAACAAGACGTTGCAGCACTTCTAGAAGACGTGCAATATCATGCGCATGTAAACCAGTCGTTGGCTCATCTAAAATATATAACGTACGACCTGTAGAACGACGGTGTAATTCAGAAGCTAATTTCACACGCTGTGCTTCCCCACCAGATAATGTTGTTGCTGGTTGACCTAATTTCATATAACCAAGCCCAACATCTACAAGCGTTTGAAGTTTACGCTTAATTTTAGGAATATTGGCGAAGAATTCTACTCCATCTTCAATTGTCATCCCTAACACTTCAGAAATATTCTTATCTTTATATTTCACTTCTAACGTTTCACGATTATATCGTTTACCGTGACAAACTTCACACGGAACATACACATCTGGTAAGAAATGCATTTCGATTTTAATAATTCCATCTCCACGGCACGCTTCACAACGGCCACCTTTTACGTTAAAGCTGAAACGTCCTTTTTGATATCCGCGCACTTTAGCTTCGTTCGTTTGTGCAAACACATCACGAATATCATCGAATACACCTGTGTACGTCGCTGGATTAGAACGTGGTGTACGACCAATTGGCGATTGATCAATATCAATTACTTTATCTAAATGTTCAAGACCTTTAATCTCTTTATGAGTACCTGGCTTCGCTTTCGCTTTATATAACTTTTGCGCTAACGATTTATATAGTACTTCATTAATCATCGTACTTTTACCTGATCCAGATACACCTGTTACCGCTACAAACGTACCGAGTGGGAATGACATTTTTGCATTCTTTAAGTTATTCTCTTTTGCACCGACAATCTCCACTTTACGTCCGTCACCTTTACGTCTTTCAAGTGGAACTGGAATAAACTCTTTACCACTTAAATATTTTCCTGTTAACGAATTATCATCTTGCATCACTTCAGCTGGTGTCCCTGCCGATACAACTTGCCCACCGTGAATACCTGCACCCGGTCCGATATCAAGTAAATAATCAGCAGCCATCATTGTATCTTCATCATGCTCAACAACGATTAATGTATTACCTAAATCGCGCATTTCTTGCAACGTACGAATAAGACGATCGTTATCGCGCTGATGTAAACCGATAGAAGGCTCATCAAGAATGTAAAGTACGCCAGTAAGACGAGAACCAATTTGCGTCGCTAAACGAATACGCTGCGCCTCACCACCTGATAAAGTTCCTGCGGCACGACTTAACGTTAAATAATCTAAACCGACGTTCACTAAGAACCCAACGCGCTCTTGGATTTCTCTTAAAATTAAATGAGCAATTTTTTGTTGTTTCTCCGTTAGCTCCACATTCGAGAAGAATTCCTGTACTTCTTGAACAGAATACTTCGTTACATCAGCAATCGTTTTATCACCAACGAAAACAGCTAAACTCTCAGGCTTTAAGCGTCCACCTTTACACTTCGGACAAGCTTGCTCTGCCATATACTTTTCCATTTGCTCACGGACATAATCAGAACTCGTTTCACGATAACGACGTTCGATATTTGGAATAACACCTTCAAATAAAATCTCATTTTCCTTTACTTGACCAAATTCATTTACATAGCGGAAATAAACTTTCTCTTCACCGCTTCCGTACAACACTTTATCAAATAAATCTTTCGGTATATCTTTCACAGGCACATCCATATCAACGCCGTAATGATTACATACAGATTGTAAAAGCTGTGGGTAATATTGTGAGCTTGTCGGTTCCCATGGAGCAATCGCATGTTCATTTAATGATAAATCCCAGTTCGGAATAACAAGTTCTAAATCTACCTCTAGCTTTGAACCAAGTCCATCACAAGAAGGACATGCTCCGAATGGACTGTTGAATGAGAACATACGCGGCTCTAATTCTCCGATTGAAAAACCACAATGCGGACAAGCATGATGTTCACTAAATAGAAGTTCCTCTTCTCCCATTACATCGATTAACACTCGGCCTCCGCCAAGCTTTAATGCACTTTCAAGTGAATCAGCAAGACGGCTTGCGATTCCTTCTTTTACAACAATACGGTCAATTACAACTTCAATGGAATGCTTCTTATTTTTATCTAACGTAATCTCTTCAGACACATCAAGCATTTCACCATCAACACGTACACGAACATACCCTTGCTTCTTAATATCTTCAAGTACTTTCACATGCGCTCCTTTACGCCCAGACACGATAGGCGCTAACACTTGCAATTTCGTACGCTCAGGATATTCAAGAACACGGTCTACCATCTGCTCGACTGTTTGTGATGTAATTTCAATCCCATGATTCGGACAAATTGGCGTACCAATTCGTGCAAATAATAAACGTAAATAATCATAAATCTCCGTCACTGTTCCGACAGTTGAACGTGGATTACGACTCGTCGTTTTTTGATCGATTGAAATCGCCGGTGACAATCCTTCAATCGTATCTACATCCGGCTTATCCATTTGTCCTAAAAACTGGCGCGCATACGCAGATAACGATTCTACATATCTGCGCTGCCCTTCTGCATAAATCGTATCAAATGCTAATGATGATTTCCCCGAACCAGACAATCCCGTTACAACGACAAGCTGATTTCTCGGAATGGTTACATCAATATTTTTTAAGTTATGTGCTCTAGCACCTTTTACAACGATAAAATCCTTGCTCTTACTCACTCTTTTCACCCTTCCGCTTTTAATTCTAATAGTAAATCTCTTAGTTCAGCTGCACGCTCGAAGTCTAACGCTTTTGCTGCTTCTTTCATCTCTGCTTCCATCTTCGCAATTGTCTTTTCGCGCTCTTTTTTCGTCATTTTCTTAGCAGGAGTTGCTTCGTATGTTTCTGTCTCTTCAGCCGCTGTCGTTGCACGGATTACATCACGAACGCCTTTTTGAATCGTTTTCGGCGTGATACCATGCTCTTCATTGTAAGCTTCTTGTATAGTACGACGACGCTGCGTTTCTTCAATTGCAATTCCCATCGATCTCGTTATGCGATCTGCGTACATAATAACGCGGCCGTTTTCATTACGCGCCGCACGACCAATCGTTTGAATTAACGAACGTTCTGAACGCAAGAACCCTTCCTTATCAGCATCTAAAATCGCTACAAGTGATACTTCTGGAATATCTAATCCTTCTCGTAATAAGTTAATACCGACAAGTACATCAAACTTACCAAGGCGAAGGTCACGGATAATTTCAATACGTTCTAACGTTTTAATTTCAGAGTGAAGATAGTTCACTTTAATTCCTACATCTTTTAAGTAATCCGTTAAATCCTCTGACATTTTCTTCGTTAAAGTCGTAATTAGTACACGTTCATTTTTTGCAATACGATCTTGAATTTCTCCTAATAGATCGTCAATTTGACCTTCAATAGGTCGTATATCGATTGGTGGATCTAAAAGCCCTGTTGGACGAATAATTTGTTCTATTACTTCTGGTGACTGCTCTAACTCATACGGTCCCGGCGTTGCTGAAACGTAAATAACTTGATTTGTTTTTTCTTCAAACTCATCAAACATGAGCGGTCTATTATCTAGAGCCGATGGCAGACGGAATCCATGATCCACAAGCACTTGTTTACGTGCTTGGTCACCGTTATACATCGCTCTTACTTGTGGCACTGATACGTGCGATTCATCCATAACGATTAAGAAATCTTTCGGGAAATAATCTAATAACGTATACGGCGTTGCACCTGCTGGACGAAGTGTTAAATGACGGGAATAGTTTTCAATCCCTGAACAAAAGCCCATCTCGCGCATCATTTCTAAATCATAACGTGTACGTTGCTCTATACGCTGTGCTTCTAGCAACTTACCGTTATCATTTAATTCCTTTAAACGCTCTTCTAATTCTTTTTCGATATTTTCAATAGCGACCTTCATTTTCTCTTCACGTGTAACGAAGTGAGATGCTGGGAAGATTGCTACATGATCACGTTCTGCTAATACTTCACCTGTTAACGCATTTACTTCACGAATACGATCAATTTCATCGCCGAAAAATTCAATCCGAATACAATGCTCATCAAGTGATGCTGGGAAGATTTCAACTACATCTCCGCGCACACGGAATGTACCACGCTTGAAATCAATATCATTACGTCCATACTGTACATCAACAAGTTCACGAAGCAATTGATTGCGGTCCTTCTCCATACCAACTCGAAGTGACACAACTAACTCGCGGTATTCTTCAGGAGAACCTAAACCATATATACACGATACACTCGCAACGATAATTACATCGTCCCGTTCAAATAATGCAGACGTTGCCGAGTGACGCAATTTATCAATTTCATCATTAATCTGCGCGTCCTTTTCAATAAACGTATCTGTTTGTGGTACATACGCTTCTGGCTGATAATAATCGTAATAACTAACAAAATATTCAACTGCATTATTCGGGAAAAAGTCTTTTAGCTCACTATATAACTGACCTGCTAATGTTTTATTGTGAGCCATGACAAGTGTTGGCTTTTGCACTTCTTTAATGACATTTGAAATCGTAAATGTCTTACCCGTTCCTGTCGCTCCAAGCAACACTTGCTTTTTCTTTCCACTATTAATTCCCTCTACAAGCTTCTCTATAGCTACCGGCTGATCACCTTGCGGGGAATACGCTGAGACAATTTCAAATTGACGTTCCAAGAAAATCCGACCTCCTCATAAAAATCTGTATTATTATTTTACCACGAATACCTATAAAAAACCTAAAGAAACGAACAGATATTCGGTAAAGTTTTCGACAATATACACATAGAAAAAGGAAGGATTAAATACTTCCTTCCTCTACTAACTCTATTTTTTAGGTACATATACTAAGTCATATCCATTGCGCCCATTTTCATTCACACAGTCTATTAACCTATAAGCCGTTTGCGATTCACGCTGCTCTTTAACAATCCTTTTACAGCTATCTTTATATAACCTTTTATCCTCACCAGCAAATTTGTCTTGTCTACTATCTAACACATAAAGGATATCTTTCCCACTATGCTCTAACGTTTGAAAAACCGGGTCACCTTCATCGGTATACTGTACAATTCTTATTTCATCAACTTTCCCTTGTTCCACATTCCAAACGAACTGCTCGAATTTATCTAGATTGGAAATCCTGGTTCCCTTTACAATGACATCATTCTTCTTGTTAATTGTAGTGTTAGATGGTGCACATGCTACTAAACTAAAGAGAAATAGACATATAAAACTGATTCTTTTTCCTATTGTCATCCTCTCCTATAAAAATTATTTGTATACCCAAAAGCTACTTTCAACTATGAAAGTAGCTTTTCTTTTCCTTTCTCCTTCTTCGGAAAAATCACATATGAAAATGAAATCGCTGTATCAACTAAAAATATAATTGCCCACACTTGGCTCACGCGACTTGCAGCTTTATTTAAAACGATTCCCGATTCTAACCAATTACCCCATTGTTCAAACGAAATAAATCCATACGCAAAGAAAAAGAATATGTGCACACCAACGAATAAAACAAGATGTAATACCCAATTTTTTATTTCCTGCTTCGCATAGGCCATACCTGTTAATTCTACGTGCTCTTCCATAATTGGCGCTGGTTCATTACGCCATTTCGCAACTAGCTTTTGCGCAAATATATCCAGCTTCTTCAAATCCTTTTTCCCGTAGAAAACTGCATACAATAAAATAATTACAGTAATGATTTGAAAATTAGAGAACTTTCCTGTTTGATAATAGTCCACTACCCCTAATGTTAAAATAAACACTTCATTTACGAGGAGTACAATCCCCATAATAAAGCTCGCCTTTTTCAAACGGAATCCGTAACGGAGTAAAAAGAAACCGATAGCTGATAACCAAAATACAATTTCTGCCCCAATTAAAAAATACCAACGATATTCTGCGAGTATACTCATTTATCCTTCTCCTTTTCATCATAAATACGAAAAGCTTCATCCATATATATTAAAAGTTCTTCTTCAATTGGATACATGCTCATTTTCTGTGAATCTTCCTTCGATTTTCTAACTTCCCATAACTTATCTAAAAATGCTTCGTCACCATTAGCCATTTCTAAACACTTCTGCATTAATTTTTTCGTTGCCCCTTGTACCTCATCATTAGCAGCTTCTTTACCTTCCTTCATAAAAGTACGGAATTGCTTTAATAAATCTACCCATTCTAAAACATTCGGATCTTCTTCACTCATATTCGGCAAATTGTGAAGCAACTTTTGTTCTTCCTTTGAAAACACTTCATTTTGGAATATTTCACGTATACGAGGAGACTGTTTCGAAAGCTGAATAAGTTCAAACATAACTTTCCAATCAAGATCTCCCTCCACATCTACCGAATAAACAACAGCTTGTAAAACACGCTCCATTCGATTAAATTTCTTTTGTTCTTCCTGTACAAACCGAAGTTGTTTTTCAAGAGAATCCTTTAAGTTAAGCTCACCTTTTACTAACATATTCGCAGCCTCTTTTAATGAAAATCCCATTTCCTTTAAAAATAAAATTTGTTGCAGCCTTATTACGTCAACTTCACTATATAAACGATGCCCACCTTCTGTTTTTCCGCTCGGCTTTAACAAATCTATTTGATCGTAATAACGTAATGTACGTACTGTAACCCCTGTTTCTCTCGTCAATTCTTGTATTGAAATCACTACCATCACCTCTTCCCCTTCATTTTAAAAGATGACGTTACGTAACTTTCAAGTAATTTGTAAAAAAATACAAAAAGCTGTTTATACAAAGTGTATAAACAGCTTTTATGGAAATAACCCCTTTTGTATGGCGCGCCCACAAAATAAAATAAGTGCTCCAACAACAACACTCGTTGCCGTTTTATGATAATGGGCTAATACTAATAAATAATACGTTAAACCTACAGTACCAATCATAATACAAATACTTGGCACTGGATTACGAGAAAAGTTTTGCATTCCCCAAAGAAGCGCAAATATAGCTGTAGCGACACATAACACCGGTAATTCCATCCCAGTTCCCCTTTTTCTATCTATTATTCTTTGTTGCTAACACGCTCGTTGATGCCATACTTATTAATAAACCAAAACCAATCCTTATATATTTAAACGTTTAATCTAATTGAAATCTCTCAAACTTATCATTTATTTTCTTTCCCCCTTACTCCAGCGTAAAGATTCCCTCCACCTTCACTCCAAAATATTTGGCGATTTTTAAGGATAACTCTAGACTCGGGTTATAGTGATGGTTTTCAATCGCCACAATCGTCTGCCGCGTCACCTGCATCGCCTTTGCCATTTCAACTTGCGTTATATGATTTTGCTTTCTTAACTCTTTTATTTTATTTTTCACACCCATAGGCTCCACCTTCAAAAGTAAAGATATCTTTACTTAAATTATAAATATTTTCCAGTAACAAGTAAAGATATCCTTACAAATTTTAGAAAAACATTTCACTAAACATCTACTCTAACAAAGTACAAGAGTAGTTCAATTTATATCAGCGTTTTTTTAATATATCGACATCGATAGCACTATAAGCATAAGAAAGAAGCTGTCCCAAAATATCTTTTGGAACAGCTTCTTCGTCCTACTACATAAATCCTAACGCATATACAAGAACGTATCCAAGAATAGAAAGGCAAACCGAGCCGATCAGCCCCGCCACGAATGCTTTACTTCCTAACTTACGGAACGTTTTAAACTCTACATTTAAACCAAGCCCCGCCATCGCCATTGCAATCAGCATGTAAGCAATGACAACAATGTATCCCGCAACAACTTCTGGAATAATCCCAAGCGAATGCACTGCACTCATTGCTAAAAACCCGAAGATGAACCACGGAATTGGAAGTTCGCGCCATGATCTTTTTTCCTCGCTACCTTCACTCTTACCAAACCATAATCCGATTAAAATCGCTACTGGCACAAGCATTGCAACGCGCGTTAGCTTCACGATAACTGCGATATCTACAGCCGTGCTTCCTCCTGGCGCCGCAGCTGCGATGACATGAGCGATTTCGTGAAGCGTCGCACCTGAGAATACACCGTAACCGTATGGAGATAAACCAAGCACTGGATATAATAACGTATAAATAAGCGTAAATATAGTACCTAAAATTGCGATAATCGCTGCTCCAACTGCTGTTTCGTCATCTTTTGCTTTCACTTGCGGTGCAATTGCCACAACCGCGGCCGCGCCGCAAATTGCCGTACCGCATGCTGTTAAAATCCCAAGTTTCTTTTCTACTTTAAATACTTTCGTTAGTCCGTACACAACAAAAATAGTAAATGTAATAACAACCGCCGCGATGACCAATACTTTCGGCCCCGCCTTCGCAATATCAACAAGATTTAATCGCATTCCAAGTAAGATGATCCCAAAGCGCAGTAACTTCTTACTCGCAAAGTTCGTTCCTGCAATCGCATCATGAGGAACTCCAATTGCAGCGCGCCAAACCATCCCAATTAGAATAGCAATTACTAATTGTCCCATAATATTTAAAAATGGAAGCCCAGCTAAATATTTCGCGGCAATTGCGATTAATAATGTAATCCCAATTCCTTGCGAAAATCCAAAGCCCTTCTTCTTTTGTATAACAAGTGTTTGTTCCACCTTGTACCACCCCAATAATCGTATTGGAACATGCATGTTCTTTCTACTTACATTATAAGAGAGTTTCTATAATAAGTTTAATATCAATACCAAATCTCTATCATCAGAAATACTTATGATAAGATGATAGAAAAAGAAAGGAGCCCATTACATGAACGTAGACATTTTAAAAATATTTGTTACTGTCGTTGAACAGAAACACTTCTCACGTGCAGCAGAATTATTAAACCTTTCACAACCTGGCGTAAGTATGCATATACGCAACTTAGAAAACGAATTTGGCACTACTCTTATTCAGCGCTCCCCAAAGCACGTCCAAGTGACGGAGGCTGGAAACATACTATATATACATGCAAAGCAAATGCTCTCTCTTTACGAAGAAGCCAAACAAGAAATTAACGAATTACATAACGTTGTAACAGGAACTCTTCGCATCGGTGCTAGTTTCACAATTGGCGAATACTTACTTCCAAAAATACTGGCTAACTATGCGAATGAAAATCCACACGTCGAAGTTCATACCTTTATCTCAAATACAGAAGACGTTTTACAAAGTCTTCGCTCTAATCAAATCGATATCGGCTTAGTGGAAGGGCAAGTCGTATACGCCGACGTTGACGTTGAAACGTTTATGCAAGATGAAATGAAGCTCGTCGTCCCTCCAAATCATCCACTGCTCCGCACAAATGAAATAAATGAAAGTACACTCCAAGATCAAGTATGGGTATTAAGAGAAAGTGGTTCTGGTACACGCGCTTATAGTGACCGCTTTATTCATCAACACCATTTGAAAATGAAACGATTCTTTACATTTAGTAGTATCCAAAGCGTTAAGGAAGCAGTTAGTGCCGGACTTGGCATCGCTATACTTTCTGATTGGACTGTACGAAAAGAGCTACTGGCAAAAGAGCTATTCCACGTCGAAGTTCCAAATGAACAACTCATCCGTCCATTCTCCATCGTGCGCGGCAAATACTTCATCCCGTCTAAAGCCATTCAGGTGTTTTTAAATCATGTAGACTCTTTTGCGAAAAAACAGCATTGACCTTCACATTAGTGTGAAGGTTTACAATACATGTAAAAGGAGTGAAACACATTGCGAATTGGAGAATTATCAAAAGAAACTGGCGTTAGTGAAAGATCACTAAGACATTACGAAGAAAAGGGACTACTCCCTTCTAAGCGCCTCGCAAATGGCTACCGTGATTTTGATGAAAGTGCCATCGAAAAAGTGGAGCTTATTCAAATGTACTTACAAATTGGCTTAAATTTAGAAGAGACGGCAAGGATGCTGCGCTGCCTTGAAACTGAACCGCACCTGTACGACAATCCGTGCAGCAGTATCCTTACGCTTTACGAAGATAAACTCAATGAAGTAACAAAGCAAATCACATTACTTTCCAACATTCAAACGAATTTGCAAAAACACGTTTCACTCCTAAAACAAGCAAAAGAAAAGGGATGATTACATGTTTGTTATACATGGCAGTTCAAGAAAAAACGGAAATACGGAAGCTTTAACACATATGATGATTGATGGAATTGAAACAGAACAAATTTATTTACGTGATCACACAGTCTATCCTATTACAGATAAGCGTCATGATGCAGAAGGATTCCAACCTGTAAATGATGATTATGAGCAGTTAACGAAACGCATGTTAGAGCACGACACAATTATCTTTGCTACACCGCTATACTGGTACGGAATGAGCGGACATATGAAAAACTTCGTCGATCGTTGGTCACAAAGCTTGCGCGATACATCTCTTCATTTCAAAGAAAAAATGAAAGGCAAAAAAATGTATGTTGTCATCGTTGGCGGAGACAATCCAAAACTGAAAGCATTGCCGCTTATCGCTCAGTTTCAATACATCTTTGATTTTGTTGGTTCATCATTTGAAGGATATATTATTGGGGATGCGAATGGACTAGATGAAATCCAAAACGATGCTGAGGCGCTGGCAAAAGCACAATTGTATAATAATAAATTCAAAAATAGCGAACAGAAATAAGTTTGACAAACTAGTTAGACTTAGCAACGCAAGAAGAATTAGAAATTATGTTACAAGAATACCCTGGCACAATACTTTTCATTAGCCATGACCGTGCCTTTATTCGCTCTGTTGCAGACCATATTCTACAAGTAGATGAGAGTGAACCAAGAATATTCCATGGTAATTACGAGCAATACACAAAAAGAACAACCGGGGATTCTGTAAACGTTACTGAACAAGAATTATTACGATTACAAACAAAATTAACAGAAATCATCGGCCGAATTTCCATACCAAATCATCACGATGACATCACATCTCTCGAACAAGAATACGAAACATTATTAGTTCAAATCCGAAAATGTAAAGAAGCGCTCTAATGTCTTCCCTATATATCGACAAGGCCTTCCGCATTTCCCAAGAAATATTGGAACTTCGACACAGAATAGCATTAATAAAAGTGAAAAAACCGTGCATCAGCACGGCTTTTTCACTTTTATATACGGACAGCAGTCCCGCTCACCGCAACCATTAACATCCCTTCGCGAACTACTTCGTAATCCACGTCGATACCAACAATTGCATTCGCATTTTTTTGTCTTGCGAAAGTTTTCATTTCTTCCATTGCGATGTCGCGCGCTTCTTTTAATTTACTTTCATAAGCACCCGCGCGGCCGCCGACAACGTCACGAACAGAAGCGAAAAGGTCACGAACGATATTCGCGCCCATAATCGCTTCTCCATTGACGATATCGATGTACTCAATAATTTCTTTTCCTTGAATTGTAGACGTTGTTGTTACAATCATGCTTTATAGCCTCCCATATAAGATTTTCACTTACTTATGGTGCACTAATTCAGCAGAAATTATATTTATGAACTGAACTGAGCTTCGTATAATCGGCTGTATCCTCCGCCTTGCTCAATTAGTTCCTCATGCGAACCTTGTTCTGCAATACCATCTTTATTTACAACGACGATACGATCTGCATTTTTAATCGTTGCAAGCCTGTGAGCGATAACTAATGTTGTACGGCCGACAGATAGTTCTGCAAGCGATTTTTGAATCGCTAGTTCCGTCTCTGTATCTAATGCAGAAGTCGCTTCATCTAATATTAAAATTGGTGGGTTTTTCAAGAACATACGAGCAATCGCTAGACGCTGTTTCTGTCCACCAGAAAGTTTCACACCACGCTCACCGATAACGGTATCTAAACCGTCTGGTTGTGAGTGAATTAAGTCTTCTAACTGCGCACGTTTTACCGCCTGCCAAATTTCAGCTTCTGACGCCTTTAAATTTCCGTAAGCAATATTTTCACGAATCGTTCCTGAGAATAAGAACACATCTTGCTGCACAATTCCAATTTGTTTACGAAGTGAAGATAATGTCATATCTTTCGTATCAATACCATCAATTTGGATTGAACCAGACGATTGTTCATAAAAACGTGGGAGTAAACTACATAACGTTGTTTTTCCAGCTCCTGATGGTCCAACGAACGCAACCGTTTCACCTGCATGTATGTTCAAACTAATGTCATTTAAAATCGGTTCTTTATTTTCATATCCGAACGTAATGTTGTTATATTGAATATCACCATGTACATGTTTAACTTCCATCGCACCTTTAGAGTCTACAATATCTGGCTCTGTTTCAAGAAGCTCTACATATCTCTTAAAACCAGCGATCCCTTTCGGATAGCTTTCGATTACCGCATTAATTTTTTCAATTGGGCGGAAGAAAATATTCGTTAATAGAACGAATCCAATAAATCCACCGTACGTTAATTCACCTTGCAGAACAAACCATGTACCGCATATTAAGACGAAGAGTGTTACGAGACGCATGAGCATATAACTAATCGATGAATTTAATGCCATAATTTTATACGCCATTAATTTCGTTGTGCGGAAACGAGCGTTGTTAACAGCAAATTGCTCTTTCTCAAACTTTTCATTTCCGAATGCTTGTACTACGCGAATACCACCAACATTATTCTCAATACATGCATTGAAATCAGCAACGTCTGAGAATAAACGTCTAAATGTACCTGTCATTTTTTTGTTGAAGTAAAGTGCTAACCATAATAAGAATGGAATGACGAAGAACGTTAATAGCGCTAACTTCCAGTTGATCATCATCATAAATGAAAATGCCCCAACTAAAGTCATAATAGCGATAAATAAATCTTCTGGTCCATGGTGAGCAATTTCCCCAATTTCCATTAAGTCGTTTGTAAGACGTGAAATTAAATGACCTGTTTTATTATTGTCAAAAAATCTAAATGATAGCTTTTGAATATGATCAAATAATTTCTGCCTCATATCCGTTTCAATGTTAACACCAAGCATATGTCCCCAATATGTAACAACATATTGTAAGCCTGCATTTAATATATACACTGCAAGTAAACCGAAACAAGCCCATAAAATAAGCGTCCAGTTTTGTCCTGGCAATAACTTATCAATAAATTGATTTACGATAAGCGGGAAGCCAAGTTCTAGTAATCCTGCGACAACCGCACAAGAAAAGTCGAGTATAAATAAACCTTTATACGGTTTATAGTAAGAAAAAAATTTACGCAGCATATCTTACCTCCATTTTCCAAAATTAAAAAGACTCTCTAAATGATAACCATTATCAAATAATTATTCAAGTTATCCGTCTATGAAACTAAAAATAAGATTTTTGGTATTTGTCATTTTTTCCAGAGAGTCGATATATTCAAATAATCGCCGATATAAATTTCATTTACTAACTACCCTCCCCCAAAACAAAAAAGGTACCACCACAAGGTGATACCATTCCTTCTATTACATCGCTTCCGAATCCCACTCATGCTCCTGCTCAACGAATACAATACCTAATTCGTGATGTCCACCAGCATATAATGCAGTTTGTGCAAGACGAAGCTCACCATTTGTATCTAATACTTCTAATTTACAAAATGCTCCTGTCGTCTTCGTTTGAAGCGCATCATAAAATTCCTCGGCGCTTTTTGGAATGACTCCATTTACTTTCGTAATAATTTCTCCAGGTAGTAATTTTAGCTCTGCTCCAATTGTATTTGGGATTGTATCTAGTACAACGAGCCCATCATTGCGTGCAGCAAAATACGCTGGTCTTGTTTCATCAGTAATTTTCTCTTGCATCGAAATTGTGAAACGCCCAAGCATTGCGACTCCCATCGCGATAATTGCAAGTACATGCCACCAGTAACTTGCGATTCCTAAAACGAGCACAAGTCCTGCTAACCCATAAACACGTCTTCCTGTAAATAATAAAGCTTCCGTCGGCTCATAACTTTTAATCTTTCTCATAAATCCAATTAAAAATGGAACGAGAAATAGAGAATATGTATTTGAACCTATTGAAACGACAGGCCACCATGAAATAAACTGCGTTACCGCATCACCCGGTACAAGAATAAAAATAGGAACGATCCATAAACGCTTTGATTCGTGTAAACCAATCTTTAATCCACGCTTCCCCTTCCTAATCTTCGGTGTAGAATATCCTACTGCGTTTTTAGAAATCAATAAGCCTTCTACAATAAGCATAACGCCTAGCAAAATAGCAAGGGATACAATGGTATTCTCTTCACCTTCTCGAAGCTGTAAGAAGGAAACTGGTAGCTTAGAAGATAATAGAACACATACAATCGCAATGCTAAATGTATAAGCCGCTGATAAATATCGATACATAGCCGTTAATCCAAATAGTAATGTCCAAATTAAAATGGCCCATAAGCTTGCTTTAGAAACAACAAGTCCAAGCCCAATCGTAATAGTAGATACTACTAATCCGTATCCAATCCCTGCAAATAGAGAGGTTCGCAGTTCAAACCAAATATCATAAACTTTAAAAGAAAAATCTTTTCGTTCTCTTAACATACGTAAGTATCCAACGAAGATACTACTTATTACAAATATATAGACAGCAGGGTGTAAGAAAAAACGTCCAACTGCCCGCATTATTTCAAAAATCCACGACTCCACGAACTCATTCACCACCATTTATATCATTCTTTCTTTTTATATTATCATAACTAAACAAACGTTTGTTTAACACAAAAAAATACAGGCAGCAAACTGCCTGTATTTCTTCTTATTTTGCCATTAATTTTAATGCTGACTGTAATTGTAGATCATTTTCTCCAGAACGGATTTTTTCGATAATTTTAGTTTGAATCGCTTCAGCTGTCTTTTTATCAAGCTGTCCTGTCGCTTCCATTTCATTCGCATTTTGGAATGCTTTCAGCGCTGATTCTGTCTCTTTACTAAAGTATCCATCTTCACGACCTGGTACATATCCTAAGCTCTTAAGCATTTCTTGAGCATGTTTTACTTGTACATCATTTGAATTGTATGAAAGTGTTTTTTCAATTTGAATTGGTGTCGCATGATAATAATTTGGTTGCTTCACTTCTACTGTTGGCGCGATTCCTTTTTTATGAATCCAGTTCCCATCCGGTGTTAACCATTTAAACATCGTTAATTTAATGTTGCTGCCGTCTTTAAATGGAACAGCTTGCTGGACAGTACCTTTACCAAATGTCTTTTCACCAATTAAATCGTATCCTTCTCCTTCTTTCAGTGCACCAGCTAAAATCTCTGAAGCAGAAGCACTTCCATTATCAATTAATACTGAAATTGGATATGGTTTTCTCTCTTTCAGTTCCGTAGAGAATTTCTTCTTCTCACCATTTCGCTGCTCTACTTGTAGCATCGGCTTTTTATTCGTCATAATTTCTCCCAGTATATCTTCTACACTATTTAAATAGCCACCAGGATTACCACGCACGTCAATAACTAAGCCTTTTATATTTTTCTTCTCTAACTCTTTTAACTGATCCTTAAATTCCTTCGCTGTATTTTCAGCAAAAGAAGTGATTTGCATATAACCGATATCTCTTCCGCTCTCTTGCTTCACAGAACTAAACACTGTAAAGATCGGAATTTTTTCACGCTTAATTTTAAATACAATCGGATCAGTTACTCCCGCACGTTTAATTTCAATTGCGACAGTCGTTCCTTTTTTACCACGGATCTTTAATACTGCTTCTTCACGTGATAAGTCTTTCACACTGTTTCCATCTACAGATAAAATTTGGTCATTCGGTTTAATTCCTATCTTTTCTGCTGGTGAACCTTTAATTGGCGATACGATAATAAGCTTATCGTCCGTTTTGTTCACCTCAGCCCCAATCCCCTCTAATTCAGGATCAAGCGATTCACTAAACTGTTTGGCTGTTTCTTTATCCATATACGTGGAATAAGGGTCCTTCAGCGTAGACAACATGCCTTGTATTGCACCTTCAACTAACTTTTCATCTTTCACGTCTTCCACATAACGTGAATCAATTAGTGCATACGCCTCATTAATTTTTGCCAAATTCCCTTGCGCAGTGCTAGCATTCCCACTCGAAATTGTTTGCGTTACTTCTGCTGGGTTAACCCCAAATACAGACATGCCTGCAAACATTCCGCCAGCACCAATTAAAAATGCAACAACCATTCCAATAATTGCAACTCTACGTTTCAATGCGGAATTCCCCTTTCCAAAACACACAGGTGGTGTAGCAAAAGGCATCACACAGTGTGTGATGCCTTTACCTATTTCTACTATATGATAAGCTTGTACGAATTATGTTTGCAACTTTTTATACTTTTAAGAAACGACGAATTGACATTACACTTCCCCACATACCGATTAACGCACCGATTAACACTAGTAAACCAGCTAATTGGAATACGAAAGGACTGTATGGTAGAAGCTCGAAAATTGTTCCGCCAAGTTTTTCGTTAAACACACCTTGCAACGAATTATACGTAACTAGAATTAAGCCAATTGGAATAATTGATCCTAATACTCCTAAGAATAACCCCTCTAGCAAGAATGGCCAACGAATGAACCAGTTTGTTGCACCAACAAGTTTCATAATTTCAATTTCTGTACTACGAGCATAAATTGTAATTTTAATTGTGTTAGAGATTAAGAACATTGCTGTGAATAAAAGACCAGCAATTAACGCAATCCCAATGTTACGACCAGTTTTTACAGTATCAAATAATCGTTCAACTTGCCCTTTTCCGTACTGAACATTACTGACAAACTGCATTTTTTCAACCTTCTTCGCGATTGTCGCTGTATCTGTTGGTTCTTTTGCTTTTACAACGAATACGTTTTTAAGTGGGTTATCTTGTTCAAATAACTCAAACGTTTTTCCGCTATCACCTAAGCTTTTAATTAAACGTTTTAACTCTTCTTCTTTAGAAGAATATTTAATAGAATCTACTTTTGCAATCTTACTCATATCTTCTTCTAATTTCTTTTGATCAGCTTCTTTCGCAGCTGGATCAATGTGTACACGAATCTCTACATCTTGCTCTACTTTCGTCGCAAAATGGTTCATATTCATAATCG
Organism: Bacillus cereus group sp. BfR-BA-01355; assembly: GCF_022663675.1. Classification (NCBI taxonomy): domain Bacteria; kingdom Bacillati; phylum Bacillota; class Bacilli; order Caryophanales; family Bacillaceae; genus Bacillus; species Bacillus cereus group sp. BfR-BA-01355. The sequence goes on along the minus strand of NZ_JAKUFY010000015.1, from coordinate 55,432 downwards.
CTGTTAAAAAGACACCTACAAGTAATAATGTAACTGTTACTGCACTAACAGAAGCAAATGTCATCCATCCGTTACGTGATAGATTCTTTACACCTTCTCGCAAATGTCGACTAAGGGTCTTAGCCTTCATATCCGTATCCTCCCTCAATCTCGTCTCGAACAATTTTTCCGCCTTCAATCGCGATTACACGATGACGGATTGTATTTACGATATCTGCATTATGCGTCGCCATAACAATTGTTGTACCACGCTCATTAATGCGAGTAAAAATCTTCATAATATCAAGAGCTGTTTCAATATCTAAGTTACCTGTTGGCTCATCGGCAATTACAACCTTTGGTCGATTTACAATCGCTCTTGCAATCGCAACACGTTGTTGCTCTCCACCTGAAAGTTCACTTGGAATTGCATCTGCACGATCTTCAAGACCTACAAGACCTAAAACCTCTGTTACACGCTCACGAATTGCATCTGGTTCTTCTTCAATTACTTCTAAAGCAAACGAAACATTCTCATATACCGTTAATTTAGGTAGTAATTTAAAATCTTGGAAAATTACGCCTAATTGACGACGAAAATATGGAACATCTCTTTCTGCCAATGTTTCAATAACAAGTCCATTTACATTAATTGATCCTGTAGATGGCTTCTCTTCACGATACATCATTTTAATAAATGTAGATTTTCCGGCTCCACTCGGTCCAACTACGTATACGAACTCACCTTGTTTAATGTTAACTGTAAGACCAGCAATGGCTTTCATACCATTCGGGTACTCCTTATAAACATTCGTCATTTTTATCATTATTTATCACCCAATACTTAATGATTTTTTTCGAAATACTTTTCTGTACATCTGAAAATAAAAGACATCCTTCATTTTCACTTAGTCATCCTTGTTGAAGGTAGTTTACTTATGCTTTCTCATAAGCAATACCACTCTATGTAATATATTTCAGCAAAATTCTACAAACCCCATTGTAACATCAAACGGTTTCCAGTTCGGATACATTTTTGTTACAGTTATGTTACATAAATGAAAAGGAAAACGAGTTGACCTATATTATCAACTCGTCCAGTTCACCTTTTTTATTTATGTTCAGCTAACCATTCAGATACTTTTTTCGCATCTTCACCTTGAATAAGTCCTGGTGACATTGAACCGCGGCCTTTTTTAATAATCTCTTCGATATCTGCAGCGTCGTACTTACCGCCTACTTTTCTTAAATCAGGTCCAGTTGCCCCTGATAAATCTGTCGCGTGACATCCAGCACAACTTCTTTGGAAAATTTGTTCTGCGCTGTCTGTGCTTGCAGACTGTTTCGAAGACTTACTCTCTTCTTTATTTCCGCATGCTCCTAAAGCAAAAACAACCGATGTCCCTAGCGCAATAGCCAACAATTTCTTTTTCACTTCTATCGCTCCCCATTGTTGATATTCTTTTTATTCCTAACACACTCATTTTCATTATAAGCATTATCTTTATATAGAAAAACTAAGGTGTATTTCATATTCCTCAAAAATACAGTGAGAACCTTGATAAAATAAAGCTTTCATAAGTTGTTTCAATTCTGTGAACAGCTTAAAAAACTTCTATAAAGAATCCTTTTTAAAAGGAAAATTAGAAATGTTCTATATAAATCTTTACCCTATTATCGCTCTATTTTACTATTCTCTACTTTTTACAAAACAATATACACCATTGTAATCTACATATAATCCCATCAAAAAGAGAAGTTGTCGTTTCCAACTTCTCTTCCTCTTTACTTCATCTATAAAAATAAAATCAAATTCTTTATATCCTCTATATCCTCAGCGTGGGCCAACAATTTAGTTGGCTTTTTTTCACTTATTAGATGCGAGAACGTAAGTAGGCATCAATAAATGGATCAATCTCTCCATCCATAACTGCTTGTACGTTACCAACCTCCGTATTTGTACGGTGGTCTTTTACAAGAGAATACGGGTGGAATACGTAAGAACGGATTTGGCTACCCCATCCGATTTCTTTTTGTTCCCCGCGGATTTCATCTAATTGTGCCTGTTGTTCTTCTAGTTTCTTTTGATATAATTTCGCTTTTAACATCTTCATCGCATGCTCACGGTTTTTAATTTGAGAACGTTCCGACTGACACGTTACAACTGTATTTGTCGGTGTATGTGTAATACGAACTGCTGAATCTGTCGTATTAACGTGCTGCCCACCCGCTCCACTTGCGCGGTACGTATCAATTTTTAAATCTTCTGTACGTACTTCAATTTCAACTTCATCATTGAACTCTGGTACAACTTCACAAGATACGAACGACGTATGACGACGACCTGAAGAATCAAATGGTGAAATACGTACAAGACGATGTACACCTTTCTCTGCTTTTAAGTAACCGTAAGCGTTATGACCTTTAATTAATAAAGTTACACTCTTAATACCAGCTTCATCACCTGGTAAATAGTCAACCGTTTCTACTTTAAATCCACGTTTTTCAGCCCAACGTGTATACATACGTAATAACATAGAACCCCAGTCTTGTGACTCAGTTCCACCTGCACCTGGATGTAATTCTAAAATTGCATTATTTTTATCATAAGGATCACTTAATAGTAACTGAAGCTCATACTCATTCATTTCTTGAATTAAGCCTTTTACTTCTGACTCTAATTCCTCATGTAAATCTTCATCGTATTCTTCTTTTAAAAGCTCATGCGTTACTTCTAAATTTTCGAACGTTTCATCTAATTGACGGAAACTTCCAACCATATCTTTTAACGCATTCGCTTCATTAATTACAGCTTGCGCGCCTTGTTGGTCATCCCAAAATCCTGCGCTCATCATTTTTTCTTCTAATTCTGCAATTTGTTTCTCCTTAGTAGGAAGGTCAAAGAGACCCCCTAAAAGCCGCTAATCGCTTAGCCATTTTCTCTAATTCCTGTCTAATTTCTACTAATTCCATTTCCTTCACCTCTATGTAATTGCTGTTACTTTCGTATGAAAACAAGGGAAACTCTCTCCACTTATTACGGAGAGAGTTTAACCCTTCTTAATTATACATTTTTGATATAAAAGTTTGCAAAACAGCCAAAGCTACCGCCCTATATTACTGAACAATACCACAGCAGTTTTTATATTTTTTACCGCTACCACATTTACATAAATCGTTGCGGCCCACTTGGTCACCTTTTACAACTGGCTTTTTCTTCGCTTCTTCGCCGTCGCTAGATGGATGAACAGCTTCACCTTGAACAACTTCTTGACGTTCTAAGTTTTGTTCAATTTCAGCTTTCATAATGTAACGAGAAATTTCCTCTTCAATAGAAGCAACCATTGACTCGAACATCGCAAATCCTTCCATTTGGTACTCACGAAGTGGATCAATTTGACCGTAAGCACGTAAATGAATACCTTCACGAAGGTGATCCATCGCATCAATATGCTCCGTCCATTTTGTATCTACAACGCGGAATACAACAACTTTCTCAAACTCACGCATTTGCTCTTCTGGCATAAGCTTTTCTTTGTCATTGTAACGCTCTATTAATTTCGCGATAATCGGTTCGCTCATTTCCTCAGGAGCAAGGCGACGTAATTCTTCTTCTTTTACGTCTCCTTCTTGAAGAAGGTTTGTATTTAAGTAGTCAACAAGACCTTTAATGTTCCAATCTTCTTCAATTTCCTCTTGTGTGTGAAGCGCAACAGCACGTTCTACTGTAGATTTCATCATACCTTCAATAATGCCACGTAAGTTTTCCGATTCCATTACTTCTTGACGCTGCTTATAAATCACTTCACGTTGCTGACGAAGTACATCATCGTATTGTAATAACTGCTTACGTGCATCATAGTTATTTCCTTCAACACGTTTTTGTGCAGACTCTACCGCTCGAGAAACCATTTTACTTTCAATTGGCTGGGAATCATCCATACCAAGACGATCCATCATTGCTTTCATATTATCTGAACCAAATCGGCGCATTAATTCATCTTCCATCGATAAGTAGAACTGCGTCACACCAGGATCCCCTTGACGACCAGCACGACCACGTAACTGATTATCAATACGACGGCTTTCATGACGTTCTGTACCGATAACTGCTAGACCGAAGATTTTCACATCATCTCCAAGCTTAATATCTGTACCACGACCAGCCATATTCGTCGCAATCGTTACAGCACCTTTCATACCAGCTTCCGCAATAATATCTGCTTCACGTGCATGGTTTTTCGCATTTAAAATGTTATGACGTACACCTTTACGCGTTAACATTTTTGAAATAAGCTCTGAAGTTTCAATTGCAACTGTACCTACAAGAACAGGTTGCCCTTGTTTATGACGATTTACAATATCCTCAACAACAGCATTGAACTTACCTTCCATTGATTTAAAGATTAAATCAGCACGATCATCACGAATAATCGGTTTGTTTGTTGGAATTACAATAACGTTCATATTGTAAATGTTACGGAATTCCTCTTCCTCTGTTTTCGCTGTACCAGTCATACCAGATAATTTTTCATACATACGGAAGTAGTTCTGGAATGTAATTGTCGCAAGTGTCATACTTTCATTTTGAATTTCTACACCTTCTTTTGCTTCAATTGCTTGGTGTAATCCTTCGCTATAACGACGACCTTTCATAAGACGACCAGTGAATTGGTCTACAATTACGATTTCGCCTTCTTGTACAACATAATCTGTATCACGGTGCATAACAACGTGTGCACGAAGCCCCTGATTAATATGGTGAAGAAGTGCTACATGTTTTAAATCGAATAAGTTTTCAATATGGAAAGCTTTCTCTGCTTTCGTAATACCATCTTCTGTTAACATTACATTTTTCGTTTTCACATCAAATGAATACTCTTTTTCATTTTCTAACGTACGAACGAATGCATTTGCAAACATGTATAGCTCTGTTGATTTTTGAGCTTGTCCCGAAATAATAAGCGGCGTACGTGCTTCATCGACTAAAATAGAATCGACTTCATCGATAATAGCAAAATGAAGTGGACGTTGAACGCACTGCTCTTTATATAAAACCATGTTGTCACGTAAGTAATCGAATCCAAGCTCATTATTTGTGCTATACGTAATATCAGCAGCATAAGCCTCTTGTTTCTCTTCGCGTGACATACTATTTAAGTTAATTCCTACCGTTAAGCCAAGGAACTCATGAAGTTGTCCCATTTCGTTCGCATCACGTTGTGCTAAGTATTCATTGACTGTAACAACGTGAACACCTTTTCCTGTTAAAGCATTTAAATATACAGGTAATGTAGATGTTAACGTTTTACCTTCACCCGTTTTCATCTCAGAAATATTCCCTTCATGTAAGGCAATACCACCCATTAACTGTACGCCATATGGACGCATTCCAAGAACACGAGTTGCCGCCTCGCGAACAACTGCAAAAGCTTCAGGTAGTAGATCATCTACTGTTTCACCTTTTGTTAGACGTTCTTTAAATTCAAGCGTCTTTCCTTTTAATTGTTCATCAGTTAGTGGCTTAATAGATGACTCTAATGCATCAATTTGCTCAACTGTCTTTTGCATACGTTTAATTTGGCGTTGGTTTACATCAAACACCTTTTTTAAAATACCGATCATAGGAAATACGCTCCTCTTTTATTAAAATAAAACTTCCGATTGTTTTTCTTTTTCTCTATTACAATCAGTCGTTGTAAAAATCAAATGTATGTTATGCCAATTTTTCTCCTAATTAAAAAACTAAAATGTATATACCTAATGATAATTGTAACACTTGTCTTATAACTATGACAACAATCGGCCGAATGTCTCGTTCTAAATTAAGAAAAGTTTTTTAAAAATCTATTTTCAGCAAAAAAAGCGCAGCCATTTCGGCTGCGCTTTCGAATTATTATTTAGTTTCGATTAAACCGTATTTCCCATCTTTACGGCCGTATACAACATTAGTTTCATTTGTATCAGCATTTGTGAAGACGAAGAAATTATGTCCTAGCATATCCATTTGTAGAATCGCTTCTTCAACGTCCATCGGTTTTAAATCGAATCGTTTTGTACGTACAAGTTCTAATTCATCCTCTTCTACCTCATCCATAACAGCTACTGCTTCTGGAAGGATAAAGTTTGTTTTCATAGAACCTTTCTCACGTAACTTACGATTTACTTTTGTTTTATGTTTACGAATTTGTCGCTCAATTTTATCAACTACTAAATCGATAGCAGCGTACATATCGCTATTAGTTTCTTCTGCACGAAGTAATAAATCAGTAAATGGTATTGTTACCTCGACACGTTGCTTGTCAGAGTATACTTTTAAATTAACTTTAATCTCTGGGAATGTATCAAAATAACGTTCTAACTTACTTAGTTTTTTCTCTACATATTCCTTTAATGCTGGAGTTACTTCAATATTTTCACCACGAATGTTGAATTTCATAGATGAATTCCTCCTTTCAAGCCTATGTACTATAATTTCGACACTGGCTTAAAAACTCCTTCTAACTTTTTTAAAAAAATTAGTGGAATTGCGATTTTTTTATCGTTTTTTGTTGAAATGAAAAGATGCATCGTTTCTATCTTTATTTTATCCTATTAACATCGTGAATAACGAATATAAGTGTGGCCAATTCGTTACAGAAAAGAAACAACTTTTTGACAACTTACCCTATAACAAAAAACCCCTTGCGAAAAACAAGAGGTTCTACCATATATATAACGTTGCCACAAATGCAGCTTTCTCTTCCCAAAAACAATATTCCTACAGTTTTACAACATTAGCTGCTTGTGGTCCACGTGCTCCATCTACAATGTCAAACTCTACTTGTTGCCCTTCTTCTAATGACTTATACCCATCTTGTTGAATAGCAGAAAAATGGACAAATACATCGTCACCATCTTCGCGCTCAATAAATCCAAATCCCTTTTCTGCATTGAACCATTTCACTCGTCCTTGCATGTTCATTCCATTCCCTTCACTCTAAAAATCAGGGCATTCGCCCCATATTTTGACTATAACGAATGACAACATATGAAGTCAAAGAAGACTTATCGCCTTTTTATTATCCCTTTCGACACTGCCATATTAACTTCTACAAAGTGTCAAACTAGATACTTCCCTTGCCCCTCTTTCATATAACAAACTTCCGATTTGCCTAACTGTAATTCCTGTCGTATACACGTCATCAACGAGTAAAATATGTTGCCCACAAAACATCTCTTCTCCCTGAAAATAAAAAGGATTGCTTCCTGACATCCTTTCTTTACGCGTCTTCTTACTTTGCTTTTCTGTTTCTCGCCGTCTTAAGGAAAAATCAGAAATACGGACAGGCAAACAAGTTGCTAATAACTCCGCTTGATTAAAGCCACGTTCAACTTCCCTTTCCTTACTAAGCGGAACAGCGATAACGGTTGAAACATCAGCAAAATACTTTTGAAATAAACTTCGAAAAGGACGATAAAAAATGCGCACTAACTCTGCATCACCCCGAAACTTAAACTGTGCTACTATTTCTTTCATCTCATTATCGTACATGTATAACGAACGGTTTTTAAAAGGACGATACTTCTCCTCATTCATCCACCTTATACAATCTATGCAAATACCGTCTTCTTGAAATGAGGCAGGAACAAATTCTAAAGGTCGGCCGCACTCCATGCAAATTTCTCCTATAATATAGGAAAGTTTCTGCTCACATCTATCACATATATATTTTCTATGACACTTTACAAAAAAAGTGTACCAACTAACCTTTTCTACAAAACACTCATCACAAAGTAAACAATGCATTAATCGATCAATCCTTGTTCTTTGGCATTTTTATTCATACCTTGAATATGTTTTTTCGCGCGCACCATCGCCTCTGTCTTACCATAGTGAAAATAAATGACCTCTCCATACGGTGCTTCAAAGCTCCGCCCTGCCCGGCCCGCAATTTGTACGAGTGCACTTTCTGAGAATATTTCTTCTTCAGCCCCTAAAACCGCTACTTGCAAATTTTTCACCGTTACGCCTCGCTCTAAAATTGTCGTTGTAACTAATAATGGGATTTCTCCTTTTCTGAAAGCCGCTACTTTTTCTTTTCTCCCCGGATCTTCTGCATGTACACCTTCAATTCGCTTGTTTAATGATTTTAACAACAGGCTTATCTCTTCTATATATCGCACATGGGGGACAAATAAAAAAATAGGATGTTTTTTATTTAAGTATGTTTGTAACCACTGTAGTAAAACTCGAGGAATTCTTTTATGAATGAGGCTTTTTTTCCAATTCCCGCACCAACAAAATAAAGGAACTGGTAAAGGATGACGGTGATATCGTCCAGAAACAATAACACCTTTTTGTTCACCTTTTCTAAATTTTCGCTTCCACGTTTCATCTGGAGTCGCAGTTAAATAAATACGCGCCGCCCTTTCTTTCATCGCTTGTTTTACCGCGTACTGTAACATTTGATCTGCACAATATGGAAAAGCATCTATCTCATCTACAACCATGACATGAAACGCCCTATAATAACGCAATAATTGATGCGTGGTCGCAACGACTAATACTGCATCTTTTTCTTTATCCACACTCCCTCCATATAAAGCCGCTACCTTTATATATGGAAATACTTCTTGTAATCTCGGTGCTAATTCCAGAACAACATCCGTTCTCGGCGTTGCGATACAAACTCTTTCTCCTTTTTGAAGCGCTTCGTTAATACCGTAAAACAACATCTCTGTTTTCCCAGCCCCGCATACAGCCCAAATAAAAAATGATTCTTTTTGCTTAATAGCCTCTACAACACCTTGTGCCGCCAAATTCTGACCAGTAGACAACTTCCCGTTCCACTGTAACAAGTTTAATTTCTTTTCTCTCTTTCTTTCAGCAATCCCGCGAACAAGTACAGCACATTCACTTACCCTCCCCATCGTTATACACTTCCGGCAATATGTGCACACTTTACTGCACCTTCTACATAAAAACGACGCAAATAGCCGCTGATCTACATTTCCGCAGCGTTGGCACATATTATATTTAGAATTCTTCTTTTTTACACCTTGTACACATATGACCTCTCCCTTCCTTTTCAAACCATTTAATTCCCTCTGTAAATCTGAAGAAAGTTCGTCTAATAGCAACTGTTTCCCCGCCAGCATCAACAATCACCTCCAGCACTACTATAAACCCTTCTTCAAATCCCGTAAAAACTCAAAAAAGCCGATAACCTACTTATAAAATAGTAAGCTATCGACTTTATACACGTTTTTTATTGAATTATAATTCTATAATCTTCCGTAACCTAAGAAATGTTTTTGGTTGTAAGAGCTATTTACACTACCGTAAGTAACACCTGTTGACTCATCAGCAGCATGAATTATTTGACCGCCACCGATATAAATACCAACGTGAGATACACCTTCTCTATATGTACCTTGTAAGAAGATAAGATCTCCTGGTTTCGCTTCAGATGCGCTAATCTTTTGTACAGAACTCCACAGGCTTCTAGTATCTTGACGACCTAAACCGTAAACATAAGAGATTAAACCACTGCAGTCAAAACCACCGTTTGAAATTGACGCACTACCCCATACGTATTTTAGACCTACTAAACCTTTAGCTTTTTCGACAACATCTTGTCTGCCACCTTTAGTATCAGCTGGTACTTCTGGAGTTGGAGCTGGTTTTTTCGCTTCTTCTTTTTTAGGCTCTTCTTTTGGAGCTTGTACAGCATTATTTGCTGGAGCTGCTGGTTGAGCTTGTGTTGGTGCTGGTTGAGCCGCTGCTGGTTGTTGTGCAGCTTGCTCTGCTTGTTTTTGAGCAGCAGCTTCTTGTGCAGCTTTTTCTTGCGCTTCTTTTTCAGCAATTTGTTGTAATTTTAATGCTTGTTGTTCAAGCTCTTTTAATTGGCTTTCCGTACTTGTCATTGTAGTTACAACTGTATCCATTTTACCGCTTAAATCGTTTACCGCTGTTGCTTTTTTCTCTTTTTCAGCGTCAAGTTCTTTCTTAGCAGTTTCAATTTGAGCTTGTGCTTCTTTTAATTCTTTTTGTTTCTCTTTTACCGTTGCAACATCTTTTTTCACACTAGCTTGATCTTCTTGCTGTGTTTTCATGATATCTTCATCAGACTCAAGAATTTTAGAAACAGAAGTTAAACGATCAACTAAATCTGCAACGTTTTTAGAGTTTACAAGAACTTCTGTTACAACGTTCGTATTTGGTTGTTCTTGAAGTGCAACTAAACGCTTTCTTAATAACTCTTCACGTTTTGCAATCTTTGTTTGTAATTCTGCAATATCTTTATTTTTCTTTTCAATTAATTGCTCAGTATCAGAAACTTTTTTCGTTGTTTCATCAAGTTTTGCAGCATTCTCTTGAACAGACTTATCTAAACCTTGAATTGTTTTGTTTAAGTCATTCATTTGTTTTTGTAATTCATCACGTTCTTGTTGTTGTTTATGTAAAGTGTCATTTTGTGTATTAATTTGTGATTTCACGTCAGAAATTTTATCTTCTGCAAATACATTTGGTGTTAGTCCTGAAAACATTAACCCTGCAACTAATGCGCAAGATGCCATTTTTAGCTTTTTCATTTTATTTTTTACACCGCTTTCTTTTTTCTTTTTCCGTATATAACCTATAAAATTTATACCATAATTCGGGATTTTTTTTGCTAATGTTACGTTTTTGTAAAACAAATGTAATATTATTTGTAGCTCTAGCGCAAAATTCGTATATTTTTGTATGTATGTGTAGAAATTTATATACTTTTCTCACTTCTGTAAACAAAGAAAAAACGTAAGGAATCCCTTACGTTTTATTAAATATACGAATACAAATGAAATGCTACTTCATCCATTTCTCAGCCCAATTTTGGACCTCATCCATAACACTTTCTAACGCTTTTCCCTTGTCAGTTAAGCCATACTCGATTCGAACTGGTACTTCTGGATAAACATTACGAACTACAATGCCCTCGCTTTCCAATTCCTTCAAACGCTCTGACAACATACGATCGCTCATATTTGGGATAATATCTGCGATTTCTCTAAAACGTTTCGACTCTTCAAGCAAAGATTTAATAATTAAGCCAGTCCATTTCTTACTAAGCAAAGTAAAAGCTGACTCAAACTTTGGACATAAACAAGAATTATGCTCCATATGTTTCACCTCTCTTCTATTATAATATAGTTTCTTGTAAAAAGTAAGTTATAAAACTTTCCTCATTATTTTATTTTACGTACATTTTACCATTTCCAAATATTAACTTGTCAACTAAACGTAACATACCCGTAAAAAAACCCTCTTAAAAAGAGAGCTTTTTATATCTTTATTACTTCGTATACCATCCAAGACCTAATGCACCTTCACCTAAGTGCGTACCAATTACAGCTCCAAAATAACCTGTACGAATTGTGACGTGAGGATATTTTGCTTCTAATTCTTTCTTCCATTCATTCGCTTCCTCTTCACGTTGCGCATGAATGATAACTGCTTCCATAGGTACACCTTTACTTGCTTGCTCATCAAAAATTTCAATGATACGTTTTAATGCTTTTTTACGTGTACGAATCTTTTCAAACGGAATAATGATTTTATCTCTAAAATATAAAACTGGCTTCACTTGTAACAGACTGCCGATGAAAGCTTGCGCGCTATTTAATCGACCACCACGTTGCAAATGATGTAAATCATCAACTACAAAATAGGCGTCCATCGTTTTCTTCATTTCATCAAAACGAGCGATAATCTCTTTTGGATTCTTTCCTTCACTTGCTAACTTTGCACCTTCACGCACATAAAATCCTTGTACTTCACAACTAATTTCAGAGTCATACGTATATACATCAATACCCTCTACCATCTGTCCAGCTGTTGTTGATGTTTGATATGTACCACTAATTCCACTTGATAGGTGAATACTAATAACTGCATCATAATCTTTAGCTAGTTCTTCATATAGCTCAACAAACTTTCCGATTGCTGGTTGAGAAGTTTTTGGAAGTTCCTCTTGTTCACGTACTTTCACATAAAAATCATCTGCTGAAATTTCAGCTTCTTCTTGATAAGATTCTGTTCCAAACACAACGTTTAATGGAATCATATATATATTGAGTTCATCACGAATTTGCTTCGGTATATATGCTGTACTATCAGTAACAATAGCTATTTTCATTTTCGTACCTGCCTTATAAAAAGTTTTATTTCCTAATTTTACACGAAAACTACAAATGGTGCATCCATACAGGGAAATGCCGGTTGAAATTATACTCACCATCTCGACAAATTACAACAAAAAGATAAAATAATCACCAAAAACTTCAACGTATTTAGAAAAAATGTTTGAATATAAAAAGGCTCGCTTTTAAAATGGAAAGTACTAGTCATTTTGATAGATAGGGGCGTATACAAGTGCTATTACAATATTTAACAATCAAAGACTACGGCGAACACGAAATCGTCATTCAAAAATCAAGATTTATTTGTTATATTAGCCGAGCAACGACTGAGGAAGAGGCTCAAGAATTTATACAAAAAATAAAAAAACAACATTGGAATGCAACACATAATTGTTCCGCTTATTTAATTGGCGAACAAGATCATATTCAAAAAGCAAATGATGACGGCGAGCCTAGCGGTACAGCTGGCGTACCAATGCTAGAAGTACTTAAAAAACGTGGACTAAAAGATACCGTTGTGGTCGTAACACGCTATTTTGGTGGCATTAAACTTGGCACAGGTGGATTAATTCGTGCATATGGAAAGTGTACAAGCGAAGGCATTAATCATGTCGGTGTTGTCCAGCGAAAACTAATGCGTGTGATGCAAACCGAGATTGATTACACATTACTTGGCAAAGTGGAAAATGAATTACGCAATTCAAAATATGCCATTAAAGATATACATTATCTAGAAAATGTCACATTTGATACGTATGTTGAAGAAGACGGCAAACAAGCCTTTACAGATTGGATGATTGAATTAACAAACGGGAAATGTACAATTACAGAAGGAGATATGTTGTACTTAGAACAAGATGTTATCTAAGCATAACTCTTTTATCACCTTTAAAGATTAATGTAGTGAATTACTTCCCTACAAATGAACTAACGAACTAAGGAGATTATATATGGAAGAACGTTATTATCATCTCCAAAATAGCAGAATAAAAAAGAAACGAAGAAGGAAACTTTTCTTCTTCCTTATTTTCGCATTTTTATTTGGCAGTATAGGAGTTTATGTGTTAAATTCTTACTCTTCTCTTATGGGGATGTATAGTGGTTTTACTCGTGAAAAATCGGATTTAAGAAACAAAGATGTAGAAATTACAAAGGAACCTTTTACAATTCTCATTATGGGTATAGAAGATTATGCGACAGACGGTCAAAATGGTCGTACAGACTCATTAATGTTTGCAACAGTCAACCCGAAAACGCAAAAGATTTCACTTATGAGTATTCCTCGTGATTCTCGAGTTACAATTGTTGGTAAAAATAAAGAAGACAAAATTAACGCTGCCCATGCTTACGGCGGAGAAGAAATGGCAATCAAAACTGTCGAAGGCTTTCTAAAAGTTCCTGTAGACCATTATCTTAAAATTGATTTCCAAGGCTTTAAAGGTATCGTTGATGCTGTTGGCGGTGTTACTGTTGACGTACCCTTCGATTTCTGGGAGCGCTCTGACGTGGATTACTACAAAAAAATTCAATTTAAGCAAGGACAGCAAAACTTAAACGGTGAAGAAGCACTTGCTTACGTCCGTATGCGAAAGCAAGATCCAAATGGCGATTATGGTCGAGCTGCTAGACAAAGACAATTACTGGCCGCTGTTGCTCATAAACTAAACTCCACATCTACTGTATTTAAAATTAAAGATTTAACGGCTGTCGTTGGAAAATATATAAAAACCGACATTCCTATTTCAGACGGACTTGCTCTTTACAATAAAATTTCTGGATTTGATCCTTCTACAATGCAAACGTTAAAGCTTGAAGGCGAAGACAAAAAGATAGGCGGTATTTATTACTTCCTTCCAGATCCAATCAGTGTAGAAACGGTGCGTAACGAAATTGAAAAAGAATTAGGAGAAAAAGCAAAAAATCCAACTACAAAAAACAACTCAAATCCTGATTCAAATTCAAGTTCTAACGAACAAACAAAAAAAGAAACAAACCAAAATAAAACACCAACTGATCCGCCACCTTCTACAAATGCTCATGCAGAGTGGATTATGCGCAATCAGCCATAACAAAAAGGCCCAATCTATCCGATTGGGCCTTTTTTATTTACTTATTAAAGTGTTGTAAAATTGCTTCTACAATACGCTCTGATGCACGACCATCACCGTAAGGATTAGATGCTTTCGCCATCTTATCATGAGCTTCTTTATCTGATAACAACTCATCAGCAAGACCAAAGATTGTCTCTTCGTCTGTTCCTGCTAATTTCAGCGTACCTGCTTCAATACCTTCAGGGCGCTCTGTTGTATCACGAAGAACAAGAACTGGTACCCCAAGTGATGGAGCTTCTTCTTGTACACCACCAGAATCAGTTAACATTAAGTATGAACGAGCTGCAACATTGTGGAAATCAATTACATCTAGCGGCTCAATTAAATGAATACGGTTATGTTCACCTAAAATTTCATTTGCTATTTCACGAACAACAGGGTTCATATGAACAGGGTACACAACTTGTACATCTTCATGCTTATCAACAAGACGCTTAATTGCACGGAACATATTACGCATCGGTTCACCTAAGTTTTCACGACGGTGAGCTGTCATAAGTACAAGACGATCATTTCCAAGTTTCTCTAGTACAGGATGACTATATGTTTCTTTTACAGTCGTTTGTAGCGCGTCAATCGCTGTATTTCCTGTGATGAAAATACGTGACTCATCTTTATTTTCCTTCTGTAAGTTCGTTGCTGATTTTGCTGTTGGTGAGAAATGAAGATCCGCCATTACACCTGTTAATTGACGATTCATCTCTTCTGGGTATGGAGAATACTTATCCCACGTACGAAGGCCCGCCTCAACATGACCTACTGGAATTTGATTATAAAAAGCAGCTAAGCTTGCAATAAATGTTGTTGTTGTATCACCATGTACAAGTACAATATCCGGCTTCGCTTCTTTCATTACTTTATCCAAACCTTCTAAGCCACGCGTTGTAACATCAATTAAAGTTTGGCGGTCTTTCATGATATTTAAATCGAAATCTGGCGTAATTCCAAAGATACTTAATACTTGGTCTAACATTTGGCGATGTTGTGCTGTTACAGTCACAATCGATTCAATTTTTTCTGGGTGTTTTTGCAACTCTAATACAAGAGGTGCCATTTTAATTGCTTCTGGACGTGTCCCGAAAATTGTCATTACTTTTAAACGTTCAGTCATGTGATTGCCTCTTTTCTTTCACTAATTACAGCTTCTATTATGACATATAAAAATATGTATGAGTACATCCCTTTTTAACGCATAACAGAAACTTTTCTATTACAAATACTTTTTCTTCCCACCGAGTAATAATCTATCTTTTGTTTCTTAACATCTTCATCAGTATAACAATTTCTCCCATCAAATAAAATAGGCTCCCTCATAAGTTGTACGTACTTTTCTAACGGATAAGTTTG
This sequence comes from Bacillus cereus group sp. BfR-BA-01355, assembly GCF_022663675.1. Taxonomy (NCBI): domain Bacteria; kingdom Bacillati; phylum Bacillota; class Bacilli; order Caryophanales; family Bacillaceae; genus Bacillus; species Bacillus cereus group sp. BfR-BA-01355. The sequence continues at coordinate 39,830 of NZ_JAKUFY010000015.1, read as the reverse complement.
AATATCTTCCCATTCTGTTACGATAAAAACCGCACTCGCATCTCTAATCGATTCATCTATACATCTACTATATTGTATAGCATCTCCAAATATATTTTTCACATATTGAATTGCTTTTGGGTCGTAAAGAACAATATCTGCACCTATATTAATTAATGCTTCTATTATAATAAGAGATGATGCCTCTCTAATATCATCCGTATTCGGTTTAAAGGATGCGCCAAGAACTGCAATCCGCTTTTTATTCATGTTCATGACTTTTTTCGCTTTTTCAATCAATAGCAGTTGTTGCTTATTATTTACTTCAATAACCGCTTTTAACAAACGAAAATCATGAGCAACATTTCCCGCAATTTGCACCAGCGCTTTCGTATCTTTTGGAAAACATGATCCCCCGTATCCAATACCTGCATTTAAAAAAGATGCACCGATCCTCTTATCCATTCCCATCCCTTTAGCAACATCCAATACATTTGCGCCTACCTTCTCACATATATTTGAAATTTCATTAATGAAACTAATCTTTGTAGCTAAAAAGGCATTCGACGCGTATTTAATCATCTCTGCACTTTTAATATCTGTAACATACGTTTCTAAGCGTAATTCGCTATACAAACTCTTTACTCTTCTTGCTACTTCCTCACTATCTGCTCCAATTACAATACGATCTCCATGAAAGAAATCATAAATACCTGAACCTTCACGCAAAAACTCTGGATTCGATACGATATGTAATGTATATCTCCCCTTTAACTCCTCCTCAATCCATCCTTTCATTACATCATTTGTACCTACTGGAACTGTACTTTTCGTAACAACAATAATATCGTCCTTCGCATATACTCCAATATCATTACAAGCACTCTGAATATACGTTAAATCCGCCGTCCCATCTAATAAAGGTGGTGTTCCAACTGCAATAAATATAAACTCTACATCCTCAAACGCCTCTTCTTTATTTGATGTGAAAGTTAAAGCATTATTCTCATATGCATGATTTATTAATTCATGTAATCTAACCTCATAAATAGGTAAATCCCCTTGTTTTATCCGTTCAATTTTCTCATCATCTATATCAAAACATGTAACTGAATGCCCCAACTTTGCCAATCCTACTCCTGTAATCAATCCAACATATCCAGTACCTACTATCGTAATTTTCATTTCCTTTTCGCACAGGAATATACAATAGAAAAGATATGAAATATAGAATTCTCCCTGCGCTTCCCCCTCTCACATTAAAAATGAGAAAACTCTTTTCCTTTTTCATTATATGAATTACTTCCCTCATTCTTTTTAAAGTTTTTGTAAAATTAAATGCACTATAATATAAAGTGAAACTTAATCATTGGGAATCCAGTTACCAGCTCACTCCAGATAAATTCCCACATTTTAACACGAGACTTACTCATTTCTACGTGTAACACTTATAATACTGAACTAAAAGTATTCACTATCGAAGAAAAAGAGGAAATGTCATATTCCAAAGTCCAGTACGATTAACCTTCTTATATGATTCAATATTCTATATACAATTGTCATATATTCTATCCGCTTCCATTAACCGTAAAAAGAAAAAAAGATTGAATTCTAATCTTTTTGTGATACCATATGTTATGAGCCTGTAAATAAACATCATAATTTTCAGATAAATATATTTTCAAAAAAAAAAATTACGTTAGACTATAAAGGGTGGGGTATTAATGGACTCACAAGTGATTTATGCCATTTTGGCATCTTTCATCACTGTACTCGTCGTTACTCCTTTAGTTATTAAATTAGCTTTTAAAATAGGAGCGACAGATAAGCCAAACGCACGTAAAGTGCACCAAAAGATTATGCCACGTCTTGGCGGGTTAGCAATCTTTATCGGTGTAGCTGTAGGATTTGTTGTCGGCGGCTTATATGAGCAAAGAATGTTATCGATAACGCTAGGTGCGATTATCATTGTAATCATTGGAATTTTAGATGATATGTACGAGTTATCTGCGAGAGTAAAATTCGGTGGACAACTGTTAGTTGCCATTATGATTGTAAAAAGTGGATTATTAGTGCAAGTATTATATATCCCATTCCTTGGGGATACTGAACTTGGATGGCTTGCTTATCCAATTACAGTATTTTGGCTTGTAGGTATTACGAATGCAATCAACTTAATTGACGGCTTAGATGGATTATCTGCTGGGATTTCATCTATCGTACTTGCAACGCTAGCATATATGGCCTTCACTAGCCCATGGGGTACTGGAACAGCGATTATCTTGCCACTCGCATTAATTATATTAGCAAGTACAATTGGATTTTTATTCTACAACTTCCATCCAGCAAAAATTTTCATGGGAGATACAGGAGCACTATTTTTAGGATACTGTATTTCTGTTATATCGTTACTTGGATTATACAAAAGTGTAACGTTATTCAGTTTTATTGTTCCAATTATCATTTTAGGTGTACCTATATTTGATACGATATTTGCAATCATCCGTCGTATCGTAAATAAAAAACCTATTTCAGCACCAGATAAATCGCATTTACATCACCGCTTACTTGCAATGGGATTCTCTCATCGCAAAACGGTACTAATAATATACGCATTCGGTATTTTCTTTAGTGTAAATGCCATTATTTTCACTAGTGCAACGTTATGGTTATCCATTATTCTTCTTTTCGCTTTGATTTTCTTCACAGAAATCATTGCTGAAATAATCGGGCTTGTACATGAACGTTACAAACCACTTATTTCCTTTTATAAAAAAGTGAAAAAACGCGAAGACTAATTGTAGTATAGCCTTTACCATTATGAAATATTCAAATAGCACCCTCTTTCTTATAAGAGGATGCTATTTTTTTATTCATTATTTTACATTTCCAAAATATAGATTGTTTGAGAGTTCCTCTATTGGAGAAAGATATACATAATAAGAAACGTATCAAGTTTTCTTTTTACATCTTGATTGTCAAACTGAGGGTGAATGTTATGATCAAGCGAGTATTGCAATGTATTATTTTATTTTTAACCATTACTATGTACGCATCATCTAATACTGAAGCAACAACTGTTATTCCTGCTGAATATCATCCAAATACTGAAACGACCTCTCCTACACAAAAAATTGCGTACTTAACATTTGATGACGGGCCAAACAAATATACTACACAAATTTTAAACATCTTAAAAGAAAAGAACGGAAAAGCAACTTTCTTTGTTATTGGCGGAAAAGTGCCACATTACACAAAAACGATGCAAAGATTAATTAAAGAAGGACATTATATCGGTCTCCACAGCATGTCACATGATGTAAAACGCCTTTACACTGGTGACCCTTCCACTTTAATTGCAGAAATGGAGCAAACACAAAGCATTGTCCAGCAAGTTACGAAATTAAATACACATCTCGTTCGCGTTCCATATGGTAGTATGCCTTACTTAAAAAAGAATTACCGTGACGCACTTGTATCGGCCCAGTATAAAATGTGGGATTGGACAATCGATACATACGACTGGAAAAGCTATGACAATCCTTCTGCCATACTCGAAAGAGTACGTAATCAAAGTGATGAACAAGTAGAAGTCATTTTAATGCATGATTCGAGTGTAACCGTACAAATACTGCCAAAAGTAATTGATTATTTACAGTCACAAGGATACAAACTTCTTCCCTATAATCCTTCTTCTCATCTCAAGGTAAATTTTTGGAAAGACACAAGATTGTAACAGCTTTAGTGCCTATGTGCTAAAGCTGTTTTATTTTTCTCTTCCCACCCTTCCCGTTTTTGTGTAAAATTTTAAATAGTGATGAAGTTTCGAGGTGAATAGAAATGAAACGAATAGATCTCATTTTTAACGCAATACAAGAAGGCAATTATACAGAAGGTGTAACCGCATCAGAACTAGCTACCCTGTTGCAACTAGATCGCGCCAATGTAAGTAGCGACTTAAACAAACTTGTAAAAGATAAACGTTTATTAAAAACAAATACGCGACCTGTTCGTTTTTACATAGAAACGAACACTTCGTTGGAAACGCATTCAAAAGAAGTAACTTCATTAGATACATTTGCAATTGAAAATACGAGCCTTAAAATCGCAATTGAAAAAGCGAAAGCTTCTATGCTCTATCCTCCAAACGGTATGCATACTTTACTACTGGGAGAAACAGGGGTCGGAAAGTCTATGTTTGCTTCTTTAATGCACGAATATGCAATTGAAGTTGAACAGCTTCCTAAAAATGCACCATTTATCGTCTTTAACTGTGCTGATTACGCAAATAATCCACAGCTACTACTCGGGCAATTATTTGGGATTAAAAAAGGAGCTTACACAGGAGCAAGTGATCAAAAAGGATTAATTGAAAAAGCACATGAAGGAATTCTTTTCTTAGATGAAGTACATCGCCTACCTCCAGAGGGACAAGAAATGCTTTTCACCTTTATTGACCGCGGAGTGTACCGCCGCCTTGGAGAAACAGAGAACGAACGTAAAGCACAAGTATTAATCATTACTGCAACAACAGAAGAACCAAATTCATTTTTATTAAAAACATTTACAAGACGTATACCGATGACTGTTACGCTGCCACCACTTCGTGAGCGTACACATAAAGAGCGCTTTGCTTTACTACAGCTATTTTTCACAAATGAAGCAATTCGTCTGCGAAAAGACATTCACGTTAGCCCAAATGCAATGCGTGCTTTCGTCTTTTATAATTGTCCCAATAACATTGGTCAATTAAAAACAGATGTTCAAATTGCCTGTGCGAAAGCCTATTCTGATTTGGTCACAAAGAAACGTGATTCTGTCTATGTTTCAAGTACAGATTTACCTTGGTATATGAAAGAAGGGTTGTTCATTGAAAGGAAGAGCCGTCACTTATACCAAATACCAAATGAAACATTTGTATTTACAGGTGAGGAAGGTTGGAGTAATCATAAAACAGAAGATGAAAAACGCTCTTCTATTTACGATTATATTGACTATAAATACGAAGAACTTCAAGCCCGTGGTATTGAAGAGGAAGAATTAGAATTACTAATAGAAAATGATGTTCAAAGCTTTTTCGTACAATATTTTAACCAAATATCCAAAAAAACAAGCCATGAAAATGTTTTTAAAATTGTGGATCGTAATATCGTTTCCGTATGTGAAAAAATAGCGGAACTTGCTGAAAAGCATTTATCTAAGACGTTTGATGAAAAAGTATTTCTCGCTTTAAGCTTACATGTACAGACAACTCTACAACGTTTACAAAGCGGAAAACAAATACATCACCCACAATTAAATCAAATTCGTACGAAATATAAAGAAGCTTTTTCCGTAGCTATGCAATGCATTCAACTACTGGAGGAAGAATTACAAATAACAATGCCTATTGATGAAGCTGGCTTTTTAACAATGTTCTTCGTTGTTGATCCAATTCCTGCCTCACAAACAGAAGTAAAAGTATTAATATTAGCACACGGTAATGGCATCGCAACTGAAATGGCAAACGTTGCAAACGAACTTCTCGGCATTGAGGAAGTAACCGGTATTGATATGCCGTTACACGAATCACCGAAAGATTTCTTGGAACGTGTGAAAGTGTATATGAAAACACTACAAAATGTAAATGGGCTTCTCTTACTTGTCGATATGGGGTCACTTGCTTATATCGGTGACATATTAGAAACGGAGTTCAAAATCCCTGTACGTGTTCTCTCGATGACGAGCACACCACATGCACTAGAAGCAGCTCGAAAAGCTCAGCTCGGTTATTCATTAGATGCGCTGTATGAAACAGTAAAAAATTTAACACCATTTTACTTAAACGTACAAGAAGAAAAGAAAAAACCTCTCTCTCCAATGAAATCTGTTATTTTAACAGCTTGTTTAACTGGTGAAGGAAGTGCTTTAGCTATTCAAAAAATGTTAGAGAACTATTTACGATTTGATAAAGACTTAATTGAAATTATTCCGATTAGTATCGTCCATGAAAAAGATTTAACGAAAATGATCGAGAACATAAAAAAAGAGCGTAACATCATTTGTATCGTCACGAATTTCGATGTGCAAGTGCCGTGCTTAACATATCATTTCCAAGACATCGTAAACTACACAGCGATTCAGCCCATTCAAGAATTAATTACGTATGAAGAAACATATGCAAAAATGGCGGATATTCTTGAACAACAAATGCAGCGTAACGATGGGGCATTACTTATCAAAACAATTCGTTACGCATTAAATACAATTCAAGAATTAATTTCCTTACAGCTAACTCCTGATAGCTTAATGGGTGTTATTCTGCATATGAGCTGTATGGTTGACCGTCTTCAAAAAGGAGAAAGCCTTCTTCCTCACCCTGATAAAGAGAAAAGAAGACAAGATGAATACTGGATGTATATGAAAGTAAAAAAAGCATTGCAACCAATTGAAAATACATTTGAAATACAAATACCTGATGACGAAGTATTTTACGTTATGGACTTCTTTATTAAAAATCAGCCTGCGAAAAATTAATCGAGGCAGTTTTTAAAAATATCGACCGTAACGCGAGTTATATCAGCGATTTTCAAAATATATCGCTTTACCGACAATAATCACTAAAACTAGCACCTTATATTAAGAAGAAAAGGCTGTTCCAACATATGGACAGCCTTTTCCTCTATTTCTTTACTTTTCTAACTCGCCCTCTTATTTCTCCTCTTTTTTGTGATTTCGTATGAACATTAACATATACATTTGCTTGAATAATTTCTTGAAGTAAATGTACAAATGATTTCCCTTGTAAAGGTCCCTCAAAATCCTCCACATTCACTACACCAGTAATGCTTCCCTCGTTCAAGCTAATCCCTTGCTCTAGTGGACCATACAAATATAAAACAACAGGACCAATTTGAGTAGACTTCCCTAAATGAATTTGACACGATGTAACCTTTTCTATATTTTTTAGTATTACTCTGTAATGCAATTTCGTTAAATCATCACTAAAAATAAACTCTGCTACCCCAAAAGCTTCTGTATTTACAGGAGGCACTTCCCTCTTACCTGTTAACCTGGCAAAGAAATGTGTTGTCATAAGGCATTCTCCTTATATAAATTTCCCAGCACTACTTCTACTACTTTATGGTTTAGACATAATCATTTATGACTTTTTCAATTTTAATTACAAAGAAAAGATTCACAAAATCTTTACATTGTAATTGTTCCTGTAGATTGAAAGTCTCTTGTATAATGCACATAGAAAAACATTATAGGAGGTTCCATTGAAAACTAACAAATACACTTTTCATACATTATTAGAGATTTTTCTCGTCTCATTTAAATTAGGACTTACTTCATTCGGCGGTCCTGTCGCTCATCTCGGCTATTTCCACCACGAATACGTGCAAAAAAGAAAATGGATGGATGAACGAAGCTATGGAGATTTAGTAGCACTATGTCAATTCCTTCCCGGTCCTGCCAGCAGTCAAGTCGGTATGGGGGTTGGATTATTACGGGGCGGGCTATTAGGAGCTATTATTTCATGGATTGGATTCACTTTACCGTCTGTGCTTGTTTTGGTTTTCTTCGCCTCATTCCTTAATCAGTTCGATCTTGGAAGTGCTGGCTGGATTCATGGACTAAAACTTGTAGCAGTCGCTATTGTCGCTCATGCCATATGGGGAATGGCGCGGAAGTTAACTCCAGATCGAAATCGTGCAACGATTGCGATTGTAACTGCCGCAATCGCCTTATTATGGCCAAGTAGTTGGACACAAGTCACCCTCATCATAATATGTGGCTTTATCGGCTGGTTGTTATATCGCAACCAACCAATTAGCCAATCTCAACATATAAAAGTACCTATTTCAAAAAAGATAGCAGTTTCTTGTCTCGTCTTATTCTTTGGACTATTACTACTGCTACCAATATTAAGACCGTTCTCTTATTACATCGCTTTATTTGATAGTTTCTATCGCTCTGGCGCACTTGTATTTGGAGGAGGACATGTCGTGCTGCCTCTTCTTGAAGGTGAGTTCGTACAAAACGGAATGATGACGAAAGAACAGTTCCTAGCTGGATACGGATTAACACAAGCAGTACCAGGACCACTGTTTACATTCGCCTCTTATATAGGAGCAGTGTTAAACGGGACGCTTGGGGCATTACTCGCAACAATTGCAATTTTCTTCCCTGCTTTCTTACTCGTTATTGGTGTTTTACCATTTTGGAACAGCGTGAGAAAAATATCATTCATACAAGGCGCACTACTTGGAGTCAATGCAGCTGTTGTCGGTATTTTACTAGCAGCTTTTTATGATCCTATTTGGACAAGCACAATTATGAACGCTGTAGATTTTGTTTTTGCATCTCTTCTATTTTGCTTGCTCGCTTTTTGGAAAACACCACCTTGGGTTATCGTTATACTCGGGGCATTTGGCGGATATGCTCTATCCATTTTATAAATAAAAAACGACGGCATGATGTAGCCGTCGTTTTTCTATTAAAACTTCACAAGCTCTATTCCTTCTGGTAATTCGCTCTCTGTTAAAATACGCAATTCCTTCACACGATCCATTACGTAAGAAGAACGCTTCACAAGCTCTGGATCAATATAAGCTGGATGAACCATAATTTCTACCGTTTGTTCACCTTGTACTCTTTCTTTTAACTTCACAAAGTAATCTTCCGTCACACCATCCGCATAAAAGTCACTGTAAAACACATCAGAAAATGGGCGCACCGCTCTATCTTCCTCACAACGACGAATCGGAACATTATATGTAGCCGCTAATCTCTCAAGAACATCATGTAAAATCGGTAAACCATGCACATGATGATGACTATCTAAATGAGTTGGTGTTAATCCGTAAGATAGGAATTTCTCAATTTGAGCAGTCCACTCTCTCTCAACTTCTTCTGGATTTATATTTCCTTCCCTTACGACACCTTGTTTATGAAACAATCCATCGCTACTTACAAGTGATGGTACGTCTCCAAGAAGTGGTTCTCCTGCCGTTAATACAAGATGTACTCCTACTCCTAGCGTTTCATACTCTTTGGCTAAGCGTACCGCATGCTCTGTTCCTGGCATATTCATCATCATCGTCGTTGAATTTACAAGTCCGTTTATATGCCCATCAATAATGCCGTAATTTGTACCTTCTGTAAGACCAAAATCATCTGCGTTTACAATTAACTTAATCATCGTAATACCTCCTAATAAAGTGAAACTTTAATCAGTGGGGGGGTTTTCTCCCCCCCCACTGATTATTAGTTGAACCAATCGGACTTTTATGGGCAGTTGATCCCCCACCTAATTTCTTTGTTTTCGCTGAATTTTGAGGTAGTGGTCTTACTGCCCATTAAAGTGGGATAGAATAAAAAAAGCGGGCTAAATAGCGCCGCTTTTACTTCTCTACCTTTTTGAAGAACTGCGGAAGATATTCTTTATGTGCTTCCAACATTTCATCTAAAATTTGTTTTGCAACTGTATCTGATGGTACAAGTGGATTGATTGTCATAGCGAGCAGCGCTTTATGATAATCACCTGTAACAGCAGCTTCAATTGTTGTGCGCTCAAATGATTTAATTTGCTGTACTAAACCGCGAACTGGTACTGGAAGATCTCCGACCGCAATTGGTTTTGGACCTTCTTTCGTAATAATACAGTTCACTTCAACAGCAGAATCATCTGGTAAGCTTGCAATTGTTCCGTTGTTTCGTGTATTAACAGGCTGGATATCACCTTTATTGTTGTAAATAGACGTAATTAAGCTACATGCTGCGTCACTATAATAAGCGCCGCCACGTTTTTCTAATTGTGGTGGTTTAATATCTAAATTCGGGTCTTTATATAACTCAAATAAATCATTTTCTAATTGTTTTACTACTTCTGCACGTGTACCTTTTTCAACAGAAGCTTCTTTTTCTTCTTCTAACATTTCACGTGTTTTGTAGTAATAACGATGATATGGACATGGAATTGCACGAAGGCCGCGAATAAAGTCTGGTTCCCAGTTAAGCGCTGCGATATTTTCCATCGTAATTTGCTTTTCCGGATCTGTTACAAGCTCTAACACACGATCCATTACACTTACGCCATCTAAGTATACATCTAGTCCGTATACCATATGATTTAAACCTGCAAAATCAACGTGGACACGACTTGCATCTACTTCAAGTAATCTTGCAAGACCCATGCGGATTCCGATTGGAACGTTACATAGACCAACTACTCTTTGAATATTTGTATAACGAAGGACAGCTTCTGTTACCATACCAGCTGGGTTCGCAAAGTTAATTAGCCATGCATTCGGACAAAGCTCCTCCATATCTTTACAAATATCTAAAATAACAGGAATCGTTCTCAGTGCTTTGAATAAACCACCAGGACCATTCGTTTCCTGACCGATTACATCATATTTTAATGGGATTGCTTCATCTTTTGCACGTGCTTCTAATAAACCAACGCGAAGTTGTGTTGTTACGAAGTCTGCATCTTTTAATGCCTCACGGCGATCAAGTGTTAAATGTACCTCGATTGGTAAACCAGATTTTTTCACCATACGTTTCGCTAAGTTACCAACAATTTCTAACTTTTCTTTTCCTGCCTCAATATCTACTAACCAAATTTCACGAACAGGAAGCTCATCATAACGTTTAATAAATCCTTCAATTAACTCTGGTGTATAACTAGATCCACCGCCGATTGTAGCAATTTTAATTCCAGTCATGCTTTATTCCCCTTTCGCTTCAAGCTTTTTATAAAGATCGATAAACTCTGCTGCTAATTCTTTCACTGTAATCGCATTCATTAAATGATCTTGTGCGTGAATTAAAAGAACACTAACCTCTGTTTTTTCTCCTCTTGCTTCTGATTGTATGAGCTCTGTTTGGAAATGATGCGCTTCATTAATCGCTTCTTTCGCCTTTACCATCGCTTCATCTGCTTCTACCATTTTCCCCTGTTTGGCAAATTGAAGTGCCTCCATCGCAAAGCTTCGTGCGTTACCACTATTTAAAATCAATTGGAATGGAATTTGTTCTGCTGTAGTCATCATAATTACCGCCCTCTCTATAAGGTTCAACCGATTTAAATACCCCTTCAGTTTGAACATGTCTATTAAAGTATGAATTTGTTAATGATAGTTTAGTGTTCATATAGATGTTTTTCATCTTTTTGAACATGATATAAAGGTAATTGTTCTCACAGGTATCGTTGTCTATGAGAACAATTACTATGTTACATAGGTAAAGAATTACTATTACCTTGTGCTGCTTCTTTTTCAGTACGAACAACTGAACGGTCACATAATACAACGAATGGATAATAGATTACCATCGCAATTACAAAGTTGAATAACTGTAGAATTGCACCTGAAAGATGTCCACCTGTTATAAGATAACCACTAATAATTGGTGGTGTTGCCCATGGAATTATCCCAACTGTTTTTGGTACCCAGCCAATAGATATAGCTGTATAAGAAGTAATTACTAATACAATTGGTGTTATGATAAACGGTAAGAATAAAACTGGGTTTAAAATAATTGGTGTACCAAAGATTACTGGTTCGTTAATGTTAAATGCACCAGGACCAATTGATAAACGAGATACACCGCGTAATTGTGCACTTTTCGCTACAAGTAACACAACTACTAAGAACGCTAATGTTGCACCAGAACCACCAAGATATACGAAAGTATCAAAGAATGGTTTTGTAACAATGTTTGGAACATCAAATGCAGATGTACCACCTTTGAATAACTTCATGTTTTCCTCTAATGCCGGTAAGTATAATGGCTCAATAATACCACCAACGATATTTGGACCATGTAAACCGAGGAACCAAAGAAGATGAACAAGGATTACAATGATAATTGCACTTGGTAATGTCCCTGCTAAACTTTGTAGTGGTGATTGAATCGTATTAAAGATAAATTCATGAACACTTGTACCAGCTAATTTCACTGCTAATTGAATACCTGCAACTACTGTTAAGATAACAAATGCTGGAACTATAGCTGCGAAAGATCTTAAAACTGCTGGTGGTACTCCATCAGGCATTTTAAAAGTAATGTTTCTTTGTACAAAGAAACGGAATACTTCAGTAACAAGGAGTGCCACGATAATTGCTACAAATAACCCTTGTGCACCTGTCCAAGCTAAGTTCAATCCGCCTTCTTTCGGTGTTGTTGGCGTAAGAATAATTAACGCACCAAATGAAATAATACCTGCTGACAAACCATCAACGCCGTAAGATTTTGCTAAGTTATAACTTGTTGTAAATGCTATGATTAGTGCTAGAATCGCGAAAGAACCAGTCCACATTCCACCGCCGACTTGTTTCCACGTTTCACCAAACAAACCTTTCATGAAATCTTGGAAAGCTTCAGACGGAAAACCATTAATTAGTGATGCCAGTGCACCAACTAAAATAAGTGGCATAACTGCAATAAATCCGTCACGGATCGCAGCTAAGTGACGTTGCGATCCGATTTTACCAGCGACAGGAACAATATATTTCTCCATAAATGCAATAAACTTTTGCATTTCGCTTCCCCCCTAATTATTTTTTAAGTGTTAATGCGTGATCTAAAACTGCTTCTCCATTCATCATGCCGTAGTGCATTGGATTAATAACATCGATTCCAACGTTTCTCTCATCAGCAAGCGTTTTCATTGAAGAAAGCATGTAACGAACTTGTGGTCCTAGTAATAACACATCTGCTTGATCGATATTCGTTTTTACTGCATCCCCAGATACAGCCCAAATCTTTCCTTCTAGACCGCGAGCTTTTGCAGCCGCTTCCATTTTTGTAACTAGTAAACTTGTAGACATCCCTGCTGAGCAACATAATAAAATATTCATTTGAAAATCCCCCTTGTGTAGTATAAAAAGTTTATGTTATTTATTTTTCTTTACGCTATTTATCAATGCAATTAGCGTGCCAACTTTTTAAAATCACTAAAATCAGCGCTTTTTCGAGCATTTTCTTTGTGTGTTAACGCTTTCAATTAGTGTGTTACTCAAAAAACACACAGTGTGTTATAAAACAACACGCTTTTAACACATAACTGTATGAAAATAGATTAGTGTTTAGTTGTCTAGTTATGCTTAACATAAAAAAACACTAAAAAAATCTTTCATCGTAGAATCTAGTAAAAAAACAACATGCTCTTGAACACACTCTTCTATCTATTGTCCAAGCAAATTCTACTAGATTACATAGAATAGAGTAAAATAACACAATTCGAAAGGAGATTCCTATGCCAAAACATAGAAAACAAAGCAAAATAAAGATTTATAGAATAAAAAGCTATAAAAAAGACAAGCGTTCTGAAGTAGACTCTGACAAATTTGAACTAGAACAGCAGGACAAGCACGATACACAAGACAAACAAGATGAACAGGATAAACAAGTACAATCAGAAAATGTAATTATAGTACCCACAGATTCACACAACTTAGATGTGTGGGATGAAATTTCTCTAAAGGAAATACAAGCTGGTGAACATACAAATTTATTTAAAGAAAAGAGTAATTATCAAAATATTAATTTAGTCCAAGTAAACGATATTCGCTTATACTTGGACAAGCAACTACAATTCAGCTCCGTCGATGAGCAAATTTATCATGAAGCACTTGTACATCCAATTATGTCAAAAGTAATTGATCCAAAACGTGTTCTCATATTAGGCGGTGGCGATGGTCTTGCCCTGCGAGAAGTTTTAAAATATGAAACTGTACTACATGTAGACCTTGTTGACTTAGATGGATCGATGATTGATATGGCTCGTAATGTTCCAGAATTAGTTTCTTTAAACAAAAGTGCATTTTTTGATAATCGTGTAAATACACACGTATGCGATGCAAAAGAGTTTTTAAGCTCTCCTTCCTCTTTATACGATGTAATCATTATTGATTTCCCAGACCCAGCGACAGAGTTGTTAAGTACTTTATATACAAGCGAACTTTTTGCTCGTATAGCTACATTCTTAACAGAAGATGGCGCATTCGTCTGCCAATCTAATTCACCTGCTGATGCACCTCTAGTATACTGGAGCATCGGTAATACAATTGAACATGCTGGACTAACTGTGAAAAGTTATCATACAATCGTTCCTTCTTTTGGAACTGACTGGGGATTTCATATCGCTGCTAATTCTGCCTATGTACTAGATCAAATTGAACAATTATATGTAGTACCAACTCCTCGAACCTTGCCTGCTCTTCTTTTCCCTTTATTTCAATTTAAAGAAGAACATCTAGAACAACGCAACCTCGCTCTTTTAAATTCAGAATCGAACCTTATCCTACATCAATGCTACAAACAGGAAATGAAGTTTTGACGATATTATAGTAAGGAGTGTTGCCTATGGAATATTCTACTTTTGGCAAGCATATAATAGTAGATTTATGGGGAGTAGATTTTTCTCTACTAGATGATACGCACTTTTTAGAATATCATTTAGTTACAGCTGCAGATTGCTCTGGTGCCCATGTTTTAAACGTAAGTAAAAAAGAATTCCAGCCATATGGTGTTACTGTATTAGTGTTATTATCAGAAAGCCATCTTTCCATTCACACTTACCCGGAACAAAATTTTGCAGCTATTGACTGTTATACTTGCGGTACAACCGTTGAACCACAAATTGCGATTGATTATATCGTAAATATATTAAAACCGGAGCGGATGCATATAAAAAGATTAATTCGTGGTATAGGAGAAATTGTTACTGCCGATTAATTATAACCCTTACTCATCCGGAAAAAGGAGGATTGTAAATACCATCAGTGGGATGAACATTCCACTGATGGTACAGGCATATACATAAAGTGAAACTTTAATTAGTGGGGGTTTTGTTCATCTCCCACTAATTATTAGTTGAACCAATCGGGCCTTTACGGACAGTTAAGCTCCCTCCTAACTTCCTTGCTCCAGCCACATTTTGAGGTGGGAGTTTTACTGCCCGTTAATGCGGGATAAAAAAACCTTGCATAAGCAAGGTTCATTCATCCACCGACATCTTCCTATATAACTCTACAAACTCACTTGCTAATTCTTTCACTGTAATTGCATTCATTAAATGATCTTGCGCGTGTACCATTAAAAGAGTAACTTCGGTCTTTTCGCCACCAGCCTCTTTCTGTATAAGCTCCGTTTGTACACGGTGCGCCTCTTTTAATTCCTCTAGCGCTTCTTGTAATTTAGCTTCTGCTTCTGTAAACTCCCCACGCTTCGCACAATCAATTGCTTCCATTGAACAACTTCTCGCGTTTCCTCCATGCAAAATTAAATGAAAAGCTTTCGTCTCTATCGTATCCATTTTACTTCTTCACTCCCCCTTTTCTTCTGCTACTTTTTGTTTATCCCATATTTTTAAGAACGGTAAATAAATGAAGAATGCAAGCGCAAAGTTGACGAGTTGTAAAACAACACCTGAAATTTTCCCACCCGATCCTAAATATCCACTGAAAAGAATAGGTGTCGTCCAAGGTACAGCCGCCCCACTCGGACGTGCGACCCATCCCCATTCCATTGCAAAGTAAGAAACAATTGTTAACACAACTGGAACCAATATAAATGGAATTAATAAAATTGGGTTCATTACAATTGGCATACCAAAAGTTACCATCTCATTAATATTAAATATACCAGGCGCGATTGACAATCTCCCTAAACTTTTTAATTGTTGACTTCGTGCAAATAGTAACATTCCGACAACTAGAGCCAGCGTTGCACCAGAACCGCCCATATAAATCCATAAGTCAAAAAACTGTGCCGTAATGGTATTTGGTACATCTTGCCCAGCTTGAAAAGCAACTCGATTTTGATCCATTAACGACAACCAAACAGGGCTCATTACACCACCAACAATAGTAGCACCATGAATTCCACACGACCAAAGAACATGAACGAGAATAACTGCTATTATTGCGCCCCAAAGACTAGCACCAAGTACACTAAGTGGTTCCTGTAAAATTTGTCCTACAATATTATGGATACTGCCAAAAGAAGTATTTTCTATAATTAAGCGTAAAATCCAAATAACTGTTACAACAATAAAACCTGGAACAAGTGCCGCAAATGAACGCGTGACAGCTGGTGGAACTGTCTCTGGCATCCTTATAATTATCTTTTTTTGTACAATAAACCGATAAAGTTCAGTAGATATAAGTGCAATAATCATTGCTACAAATAACCCTTGGCTTCCCATTAATGCAGCTGGGATAGCGCCTTCTACAAGTACACTCTCTTTTGTACTTGGTATAATATATGCAACTTGAAATGGAGTCGCAAGTAAAAACGTCACAAGCGACAATGCCCCGGATGCTAAAGCATCCACTTTATAATACTCTCCAAGCCTGTAAGCGATTCCAAAAACAGCTATTAAAGCCATTATATTAAAAGTTGCACTAACTGGATACCCTAAAGCTCTCTGCCAATTCTCACCAAACAAACCTGCCATAAACTCGTTATATCCCGGTATCGGCAGTGCACTAATAATGAGGAAAAACGATCCAATAATTAAGAAAGGCATCGTTAAAATAATTCCATCTCGAATTGCTTGTAAATGCCTCTGCTCTGCAACCTTCCCTGCCACCGGCATCACATACTTCTCTAAAAACCGTATCATCTATCCCACTCTCCTCATGGTTTCATTGACAAAGCTGCTTGCAAGATAGCTTCTCCATTACAAAGTCCGTAATGGACGGATTGAATAACATCAACAGGTACCCCTTTCTCCTTACATAATTCTTTCATTTTCGGTAATAAATAACGTACTTGCGGTCCAAGTAAAAGGACATCAGCTTTATCAATATGACTATTCACTTCAGAACCTGATACTGCCCAGATTTTCACTTCTATCCCTCTTGCCTCTGCTGCTTTCTCCATCTTTGTAACAATCAAACTGGAAGACATTCCCGCTGCACAGCAAAGCAAAATATTCATTCCGCTTCCCTCCCCCTTTTTCTAAACCTAAGTTATGGTGCATCCCTTGCCACCACTAGGTTACAAATATATATGTCTAGATTTCCTGCTGTATGCCGAGCTTAAAAACAAAAATTTCTTGGTTTTCACGCTATTCCATTTATCCGTATTCTCCTAGTAAAGAGGACTCTAACTCGCTATAATGATTCAGTATGATTTTTTAATTGATAGGAGGATATATTTATGAAGGCATATCGCTTTCCACTTATTTTATTATCTTCTATCCTAATTGGTGGTTTCATTGGTTATTTCATGGGTGCCGATGCAGTTGCTTTAAAGCCGCTTGGTGATATTTTCTTAAACTTAATGTTTACGATTGTTGTACCTCTAGTGTTCTTTAGCATCGCATCGTCTATTGCTAATATGGATGGATTAAAACGTTTCGGTAAAATTATGTCTAGTATGGCTGGGACTTTCTTATTTACAAGTATTTTAGCTGCTATTTTTATGATTATCGTCGTGAAAGTATTCCCGCCAGCACAAGGTGTTGTACTAGAACTAACACAACCTGACAAAGCCGGCAAAGCTGTTAGTGTTGCAGATCAAATCGTCGGTATTTTAACAGTATCTGACTTCTCGAAGTTACTATCTCGTGAAAATATGTTAGCTCTTATTTTCTTCTCTATCTTAATGGGGATTGCAACTTCAGCAGTTGGCGAAAAAGGAAAGCCATTCGCTACATTCCTACAAGCTGGTGCAGAAATTTCAATGAAAGTTGTATCTTTCATTATGTACTACGCTCCAATCGGACTTGCTGCTTACTTCGCAGCATTAGTTGGTGAATTCGGACCACAACTTCTTGGAACTTACTTCCGAGCAGCAATGGTATACTATCCAGCTTCTCTTATCTACTTCTTTGTATTCTTCACGTTCTATGCATACCTTGCAGGTCGCAAACAAGGTGTACAAGTATTTTGGAAGAACATGGTCTCTCCTACAGTTACATCACTTGCAACTTGTAGTAGTGCCGCAAGTATTCCAGCGAACTTAGAAGCAACGAAGAAAATGGGTATTTCTTCAGACGTTCGTGAAACAGTTGTCCTTCTTGGATCTACACTTCATAAAGATGGATCTGTTTTAGGCGGCGTATTAAAAATTGCTTTCTTATTCGGTATTTTCAACATGGAATTCGAAGGACCGAAAACATTAGCAATCGCACTTGTTGTTTCTTTATTAGTAGGAACAGTAATGGGTGCTATTCCAGGCGGTGGTATGATTGGTGAAATGTTAATCGTATCTCTATATGGTTTCCCGCCAGAAGCATTGCCAATTATTGCAGCAATTAGTACAATCATTGATCCACCTGCAACGATGTTAAACGTAACAGCAGATAACGCTTGTGCGGTAATGACAGCTCGCCTTGTAGAAGGTAAGAATTGGATCAAAAACAAATTTGCTTAATAGATAGAAAGAGGATGCTCGTTTAGAGCATCCTCTTTTTGTCGTTATTTGTTAATAAGTTGATATCTCCTCTCGCCACAAATTTGTTACAATCTTCACAAATATTCCACATCCATTATCCATTCTCCGTACTATAATCATGTATGGAAAAGGAGATGGAAATAATGACTCAAAGCGCACCAGAATTTAAAGTTTTGCAAAGCATTGCATTTCTCGCTGTTGTTTTGCAAAGTTCCTTATTATATACAATGAATCAAGGAAATGTCTTACTTGAGCAATCTCTCATTATGGGCATGCTATTCAACCTTGCAAAATTCTCAGCACCAGCATTCATATTTATCGTTGGATTTCACTTAATTCGGCACTATACGAAGCAATTAGTATATAAAGAATATATTTCTGAAAAAGCGACACACTTACTCATTCCTTATTTCTTTTGGTCTATTCTTTACCTATTAACAACAAACGATCTTATTACATTACAAAGTGGAATAAAAAGTTTATTACTCGGAACAGCCGCGCCCCATCTTTGGTACGTTATTATGATGTTCCAAATTCACTTATTGTTCCCTTTACTATGCACACTTTTTTATTGGTTTCAAAAACGAACAGAAAATAAAAAAGACATATATAAATATATGACCTTTTTCGCGTGCCTATATTTTCTATTAATGTGGTTCTCTTCTCACTATATTTTTAATGGAGAAAAATTAACAAGTTCAACAATTTTACATTATACAGATCGATCATTTCTATTCTACTCATTCTATTTCGTTATGGGTGGCATTGCCGCTGTAGCACTAAAAACTTGGCGTCTATTCGTCATGAAACATATCCCGCTTATAACAATATTATTTTTCATCTTATTTTTATTCATCAATTATGAGTTGTTTAGTTTTTACGGAGCAAATTCTATTCATTTAACTGTTTCTACCTATTTAAAACCATCTATGTTTTTATATATCGTATGCGAAATTATCATACTGTATGTGTTATCTATTACGATAGTACAGCGTCGAGGTTTCTTATATAAAACGTTACGTTTCATTGGAAATTACACGTATGGTGCTTATTTAGCTCATTTATTCTTCTTGCAACTATGCACAAAACTTCTTTCCTTATTCACGCTGCAAGAAAATACTATATTATATAGCCTATTACTATTTGTGTTAACGGCCATTATCTCTATTTCAACAATGATCGTTTGTAGCACATTACCATTTCATACTTGGATTACAGGTCCTTCTCCTACAACAAAGATGAAATGGACGAAGGTTGTATTCCGAAAAAATCATAAAAAACTATTCAAACCATATATTTGATATAATAATACGCATATAAAAAGGAAAGCGAGAGACACCTATGATTAATCAAGTTGGACAAATTATGCTATATGTAAATAACCAAGACGAAACAGTACAATTTTGGACAGAAAAAGTAGGGTTCCAAATCATTGCGGAAGAAAATAACGGAAACGGATTCCGCTGGATTGAAATTGCGCCGGCGAAAGAAGCAGGAACAAGCATCGTCCTTCACGATAAAGCGTTAATCGCGAAGATGCAACCTGAATTAAACTTAGGTACTCCTTCACTTATGTTCTTCTCAAATGACTTAGACCGTCTATATAAAGATCTTTCAGAGAAAAATGTCACAGTTGGACAGGTTGTAGATTTACCTACTGGTAGAGCATTCAACTTTGCTGATAATGAAAATAATTACTTTGCAGTAATGGAACGTAAATAAAAAATAAGCTATCCGAAAAAATCGGATAGCTTATTTCATTTTAAGAAACTTGTTCTGCATTCGTTTCTTTATGCTGTATATGGCTCGTGATCCAAGCAATTCCACCGGCAACAACGAGATAACATAACAATATTAAAATTTGCATTTGTAATTGCGACCAATCTCCTAAAGAGATAACATCTTGTAATCCTCTAAGAGAATGGGACATTGGGAGAAACTGTCCAATTTTGCTAAGCACAGCTATGTTTAATTCTCCTGGGAAAGTACCTCCACTCGTCGCTAATTGCAGGACAAGAAGCGTTACCGCTAAGAACTTTCCAACAAGACCAAATACTGTTACTAACATAAGAATAAATGTCATGAACGTAAAGGAAATAACAATACTTGATAAAACAAAAAGTGGCACACTGGCAACTTCTAGTTTCATAACACCTAGCACAACTACATCTACGAGTAGCGCTTGAATAAGTCCAATTAAATATACCAATCCTAATTTATTAATAAAATGTACCGTTCCGCTTACCTTCATATTTTGTCTGCGGCCAAGAGGTAAAATATTCGATGCCATAATTCCGCCAACATAAAATGCAAGTGATAAGAAATATGGTGCAATGCCTGAACCGTAGTTAGGAACGTCAGAAACTGTTGACTTCACTAACTGAACTGGCTCTGAGAACATCGTATTGCGTGCATCATCATTACGGACATCCGCTATCTTCTCTGCGCCCTCTCCCAATTTCGTAGAAAGTTCTTTCGCACCATCATCAAGTTTAACAAGTCCATTTGTTAATTTACTAGCACCGTTATTCAGCTCCGTTCCACCACTCGCAAGCTGATTTACACCTTCTTGTACTGTTGTAAATCCATTTCCCCACTTCGTAAATCCATCAGCTAAATTCGATGCACCATCTGCTACCTTTTTCGTTCCAGCAGTAGCTTCATTTAACTTAACTCCGAATGTATTCATGCCTTCTTCAATCTTATGTTGACCCTCAGTAAGCTTCTTCGCACCTTGTGTCAATTGTTGTTGGCTATTATTTAAAGTACTTGTTGCTTTAGCTAGTCCATTAGACGTAGCAACAATTTTTTGAAAAGCGGGATCTTGCTGCACTTCTGGATGATTTTTCACGTACTCTTCTAATTGTTGTTTTACACTATTAGCTGCACCATCCGCTTTTACTTGGCCTTCAGCAAGCTTCTCACTTCCACTCACCCATTCATTTGTACCAGCACTTAATTCACTAACTCCTGATTGTAACGTTTTTTCACCTTGTGCTAATAACTCCATACCACTATGAAGTGATGTCACTCCTTGACTCAGCTCATTTGCCCCCCCGGTTAAAGCAGATTGACTGGATGCAAGCTTTTCACTTCCCTCTTTCAATTTCGATGTCCCATCACTTAAACGATCAATACCATCCGCAAGCTGATTCGCTCCATTTTTTGCATCGGTCGTTCCTTCATGTAACTTCTCAGCCCCATTACTTGCATCACTCAATCCTTGTGCCAAATCTTGAAACTTTGAAAAGACACCCTCTGTATAAGATTTCGTAATACTATTTGAGATTTTTGTTTTCATATTTTCAACAGCTGTCGTTCCAATTTGAGCTGCTACAAAGTTTTTACCTGGATTTACTTTGTACTGTAACTTTGCTGGCTCTGGTTTCTCATCCATAAGTGTACTTACCTTTTTAGAGAAATTCTCTGGAATCGTAACAACCATATAATATTTATCTTCTTTTAACCCTTCATCAGCATTTTTTTCTGATACGAAATGAAAAGCCAGTTCCTTATTCTCTTTTAAATTTTTAACAAAATCGTCTCCTGCATGAATTGTTTTTTCATCCATCACAGCACCCTTATCTAAATTCACAACTGCAACAGGTAATTTATCTAATTTTCCGTACGGATCCCAATATCCAGCCAAGAAGAATCCTGAATAAATTAACGGAACGATTAATAAAAAAATTAAAGCGATACGTCCATGTTTATGGTGCCACATCGCTTTCCAATCTTTAAATATAAGTTGAATTCCTTTCATGAAACATACTCCTTCTCCTAATTTCACACCATTACAATGGTTTAACAGATTTACTATACACGTCACTTTCCATACTGTATAATACATCTTTAATTATCAATTCATTCCTTTTGGTCTATAGAAAGGAGATTCGAAATGGAACTGCTCCAGTTAAAATACTTTCAGACAGTTGCACGACTAGAACATATGACAAAGGCAGCTGAAGAATTGCATATCGCGCAACCTTCACTCAGCAAAACAATCGCTAGACTCGAAAAGGATTTAGGCGTCCCTTTATTTGATCGCCAAGGCCGACAGATTACTTTAAATTCTTTCGGAAAAGTATTTTTAAAACGGGTAGAACGTATTTTTCATGAATTAAGTGAAGGGGAACGAGAAATTAAAGATTTAGCCGAATTACAACAAGGCTCTATTACAATGGCCGTTTCTATTCCAAGAATATTACCAGAACTACTAGGTTCTTTTTTACGAGAACATCCTAATGTTCGATTCCAGCAATTTCTTGCGTCTACTCCTTCTATGAAACGACAACTGGAAAATATGGAAATTGACTTTTGTCTTTCCTCTGTACCAGTTGAAGGAGAAGAAATTGTTTGGGAACCACTTATTACAGAAGAAATTTTCTTAGTCGTTCCTTCAGGCCATCGGTTATCAAACCGCGAAAGTATCCACCTGCATGAAGTAAAAGACGAACCGTTTATTAGTATGAATACTGGCTATGGATTTCGGCACTTAACGGATGAATTTTGTAAAGAAGCTGGTTTCACTCCGCATATTGCTTTTGAAGTAGATGAACCGACAGTGATTAGCGACCTCATTAAGCAAGGTCTCGGCATCGCTTTTGTTCCAAATTTAACTTTATTAAAAAACTCTACTTTAGCAGCAAACAAGTTGCGTATTATTGAACCCGCTTGTAAGCGAACCATCGGATTAAGTTGGTCAAAAAAGCGATACTTATCAAAAACAGCTCAGCAATTCCGTGAATTCGTGATTGACTACTTCTCTAATATTAGGACGCAA
Source organism: Bacillus cereus group sp. BfR-BA-01355 (assembly GCF_022663675.1). Classification (NCBI taxonomy): domain Bacteria; kingdom Bacillati; phylum Bacillota; class Bacilli; order Caryophanales; family Bacillaceae; genus Bacillus; species Bacillus cereus group sp. BfR-BA-01355. The sequence goes on along the minus strand of NZ_JAKUFY010000015.1, from coordinate 16,669 downwards.
AATTATATCAACCAATAAAAGGTGCCACCCTCATATGGTGGCACCTTTTATTGGTCACTCTTTTTTAATTCCATTTCAGCTAAAAGTGGTAGTACATTATCAAAAATATGCGTATTATTATTTTCACCTGTTACATATCCACCATAATATCTACTAAATACGTTGTCATTTCGGAATGTGGACATATGATCATACAATTCCTTCGCAAACTTTGTATCACCTGTTTGTAGTACGTACAAAATCGTTAGTCCATACGCGGCTGGCGATTCATAATTCACAGTTTGTTTTCCCGTTTCTAAATTGTAACGACCGTATAGCTTTCCATCCTCCTGGAATCTCTTCTTTATAAATTCCAAATAAGCAGCTGATGAAAGACCACCTAAACTTCGATGATATGCAACGTATGATTGGTCAATAAGATTCACTTCTTTATCGTACTTAAATGTACCATCTTCTTTATATTCTTTTGGGAATGCCCAGCCATGCCTTGGATAATCCGCTAAAAATTGAACAATTTCCTGATATTGCTGAGCAGAAACTTTACCGTACTTCTTCATATAAGAGAATGCACGCGGATTTATGTATGATGTTGTTACAAAATTATTTTGTTTCCCTGCATCTGCATCATAATAATCAACATAATAATTATCTTTTTTATTATAACGAAGTACAGCATCACTTAATTGATCGGCAAGGTTTTTATAACGCTCTTCCTTATACATTTCATAAGCACGATATAATTGTTCTATAATACGAAGATCATCTATAAGTGCATTTGTAGCTGACTGCCTCTCTCCCTTTTCAGAGAGTTTCCATAAAACGATATGATTCTTATATACGAAATTATCTTGAATAACCTTTACTTGCTCATCAAATAACGCCTGGTCATCTTTATCAAGTGTATATTGTAACCATAATCCCGCCGATTCTGATAAAGCTTCACGTCCCTTCGCTTCACCCGTACCTGCCTTAGTATCTACTAAACGATACGTGGCAAGCGTTCCATTTTCATTCACCATATGTCTTAAAATAAAATTTTCTGTACGGTTTCCTTGTAAAGCTGACCAAAATACAATTCCACCTAGAGCGATTAAGAAGATAACTCCAATCCCTATATATAAACGTTTCCGCAATCTTTTCACCTCCCTAGTAAGGCTAACCTTAATTTTATCAGAACATACATAAATTTAAAAAAGACAATCTATTAGATTGTCTCCCCCATTTCTATCCCCCACAAACCTCTTTAGAAGGTTTATATAGCGATTGTACAAGTCGATCATATTCACGACGTGTAATTTCTTTATTATATAGCTTCAATAATAAATCTCTATGCTCTTTTGAAAATGCCATCTTTTTAATGACTTCAGGATACATAAAACACCCTCTCCATTTCACATAAACTTCTTTTTCGAAAAACAGAACTTATGTTCGCATAAAAGATTATAAAAGATTCCTGCGCAAAAAACAAACAAAATATAAGCAACTACTTATTTCTTTCTATTCAAAATATTACAACATTATATTATCATATTCACTTTTTAAATACATATATATTTTTGGTAGTTTTTTTGAATAAATCTTCCAATTCAATCAGAAAATAATGGCAAAAAAGAAGAGGAGTTTACATATGGATACGGTAACATTAGCAAGAGCATTTTTTGGTTCTTCATTAGCATTCCACATTATCTTTGCAACACTTGGCGTTGGACTTTCATTGATGATTTTTATAAGCGAAATACTCTATCACTGGAAGAAAGACTCCGACTATGCCATTATGGCGAAAAGATGGACAAAGGCGTTTGCTATTCTTCTCGGTGTAGCAATTCCAACTGGAACAATTGTCGGTGTGCAAATCTCACTTCTTTGGCCTGGTTTTGCCAAAATTGTTGGGCAAGTTATTTCTGTTCCCTTCCAAATTGAGATTTTTGCCTTCTTTTTGGAGGCTTTATTCATGTCGATTTACGTATATGCAGCCGATAAACTTCCTCCATTTATGAGATTAATCTCGCTATTTTTCGTCATGCTTGGTGCCACGGCATCCGCCGTTCTTATTACATCAGCAAATACATGGATGAATACACCAGCAGGATTTTCAATGAATCCAGATGGATCTGTTTTTAACGTTGATCCTTGGAAAGCTTTCTTTAATCCGAGTTTTGGCACAAGTGCATTCCATGTCGTTATTACGGCTTATGCAACTGGTGCGGCTGTCATTGCTTCTATCGCTGGATTTAAATTATTGAAGAAAAATTTAAGTACACGTGAAATTGCTTATCATAAAAAGGGGCTACTATTAGGGCTTGTCGTGACATTTATTACAGGCGCTACGATGTGGCTTTCAGGGCACGAATCGGCAATCGCCCTACATAAACACTCACCTGAAAAACTTGCATCTGCTGAAGCTTTATTTGAAACGACATCACACGCACCGCTATCCATTGGCGGGATTGTGGATCCTAATACGCTTGAACTAAACTATGCACTTGAAATTCCAAACATGCTTAGCTTATTAGTGGGACTAGACCCTAGCACTGTCGTAAAAGGTCTAAATGAATTCCCACAAGAAACATGGCCACCATTTTATACACATACACTGTTCAACTTAATGGTCGGCACTGCTGCGTTTACCTTTGCAGTTGCAGCAATTGCTCTCTTATATTGGTACTTCGTTTACCGAAAAAAGGGGACAGAACTACCGAAGTGGCTACTTTGGGGGGCTGCCGCATGCGGACCAATTATGATGCTCGGTATTGAATTCGGATGGATTTTCAGTTGTAGCGGTCGTCAGCCATGGACAATTTATGGTATGCAACGTACAGTCGATGCTTCTACTCGCGCTGATTTCGTCGGTCCTTTATTTGTTTTATTCATCATTTTATATATTGGACTCGCTATTTTAACAGTCTTTGTTCTACGGACATTCTTTAGAAGACATCCATTAAAGAATGATTTACAACACCAAGGAGGCGATTCTCGTGCATGAGGAAAGTATTGCAATCATCATCTTATGGGCCCTTATTTTCGTATACAGTATATTAGGGTCCATCGATTTTGGAGCTGGTTTTTGGGGCATGGTATACGCAAAACATCCAACGCTCGCTGCCAAACTTGCCAATCGGTACTTATCACCAACTTGGGAATTAACAAATACGTTTCTCGTTTTCGTCGTTGTCGCATTTCTCGGCTTCTTTCCGAAAGCGGCCTTTACTCTTGCAACCGTTATGTTCGTACCAGTTATGTTAATTTTAGTACTCGTTGCAGTACGTAGTACATTTATGGTATTTGCTTACTCCTTGCCAAAATATCAGTACCTTCTTCGGGTTATTTCAGGTATTACTGGTCTCTTAATTCCAGCACTATTAATTACCGTTTTACCCGTTACAGAGGGAGCGTATATTACAATGTCTGAAGGAAGAGAAGTACTCCTGTATGGAAAACTTCTTTCTAGCCCGGTTATCTATTGTTATATGCTCTTCGGACTAACGTCTGAACTATTTCTCTCCTCTCTCTTTCTTGCTGATTTTGCGAGAGAGCAAGGTTCAGAAGATGCATACAAACTTTATAGAAGGAATGCCATCATACTTGGCCCTGCAACACTTGTTACGGCGATTATCGCTCTCGTTGTAATGGATCCAGAAACACATTGGCTTATGCAAGGATTAATAAAGCAATTCCCATGGTTTACAGTTTCTATTGTTCTATTCGTTATCGGATACTCGTCCCTTTGGTGGACAAACAAGAAGTATAACACACTAGGATTCCCTCGCATTGCTGTTTTAGCTGTCGTCGCTCAATATGCATTTGCAAGCTATGCTTACGGGGTCGCGCATTTACCGTATATTATTTACCCTGACGTAACTGTATTTACAAGCTTTACAACGAAAGAAACGTTCTATGCACTGCTCATTCTATACGCAATTGGGATTGCAATTTTATTACCAGGATTTATTTTCTTCTGGAATTTATTCTTGAAGGATCGTACTTTTTTGAAGGAAAAATAATATAGCCTTGGAGTCTGTTCCAAAAGGTATTTTGGGATAGACTCCTCTTGTTATATTTTGTCGTTAAGTCGATATATTTTAAAAATTTCCGATATAAATCTCATTTCCTACCTTACTGCCCAATCAATTTATAGACTCCTATCACAATAGTTATTTCACTACTAGTGACACTTGTCCTTTAGCATGAAAAACACATATTCGCTTCATCTCGTTATACGTCTAGTTCTTCTTATTTTTTGCTGAATATACTACCAATATAAACTTGAGACAAGCTACATCTGTTTAAGGGAAAATAGAAAGGTAGGCAAAATATGAGCATTGAAATATGGATTACTATTATTGTATTCTTCTTAACAATGATTGTTATCTTTTGGCGGCCTCGAGGTTTAAATGAGGCGTGGCCAGCAGCAATCGGTGCTGGCATTATCCTAATTACTGGACTTGTGTCAAAACCAGACGTCATAGATATTGTTAGTAAAATAGGAGGAGCCTCCATAACAATATTAGCGACTATTGTTATGGCAGTTATATTAGAAAGCTTCGGCTTCTTCCATTGGTCCGCAGCGAAACTAGCAAATTTAGCAAAAGGGTCCGGTCACCGTTTATACTGGTATATTCAATTACTATGTTTTCTTATGACTCTTTTATTTAATAACGACGGCAGTATTTTAATTACAACTCCAATTTTAATTCTTCTTCTAAAAAACCTTCAATTAAAACCACATCAACAAATTCCTTATTTATTAAGTGGCGCTTTAATCGCTACTGCGTCTAGTGCACCAATTGGTGTAAGTAATATCGTAAACTTAATTGCATTAAATATCGTTAATATGACTCTTTATATGCATACTGCTATGATGTTTGTACCTGCAACATTAGGCTTATTATTTATGTCATGGCTCATGTATACAGTTTTGAAGAAAAAACTTCCGAAAAAATTACCTGTTTCTTCATATGATATTGAAGAAATTTTTTTCACGAAAAACTTCCATCCACTAAAAGGAAATAATTCTGTTGATACGAAACAAAAACGGACAAGATTCATGTTAAAAGTATTAGGTTTTGTCTTCCTTATGCGCTGTCTTCTATTCGTTGCATCCTTCTTATCCATACCAATTGAAATCGTTGCGGTACTCGGTTCACTCGTTCTTCTCATTTGGAGATGGGACTACTTACGAACAAATCCTGTCGACATTTTGAAAAAGACACCGTGGCACATTTTAATTTTCGCCTTCTCTATGTACGTCATTATTTACGGACTCCACAACGCAGGATTAACAGCTGCACTTGTACAATGGCTCGAGCCAGTTGTGAATCAGCATCTACTCTATGCTAGCTTTGCGATGGGCGGACTTGTATCCATCCTCTCTAACGTCTTCAATAACCATCCTGCCCTTATGATTGGTACGATCACATTAACAGAAATGGGACTAGATCCAGTCACATTAAAAACAATCTATCTCGCAAACATCATTGGTAGTGACATCGGTTCACTATTACTACCAATTGGTACGCTAGCTTCACTCATTTGGATGTATATTCTGAAACAAAACAAAATTAAAGTAAAATGGAAAGACTATTTAAGTGTATCCCTTATCGTTATCCCGCTCACAACAGTCGTCACACTATTCCTCTTATTCTACTGGGTACACCTCTTCTTTGCCTTATAAAGTGAAACTTTAATCAGTGGGGGTTTTGTTCATCCCCCACTGATTATTAGCCCTAACCAATCGGGCTTTTACGGGCAGCCCGACCCCCACCTAACTTCTTTGCTTCCGCTGAATTTTGAGGTGGGGGTCTTACTGCCCACAAATAGCGGGATAAACAACAGAATCCCCATTTGCTACCGTCTTAGCAAATGGGGATTCTTCTATAATAAAGTTAGGTACTACAGTGTGATCAATCAAGTAAAGAGGTGTAACGTGTTATTGATATAAATGACTACCAGCTTCTTTAAATTCTTCTGCTTTCTCTTTCATTCCTTTTTCAATTGCTTCTGTCGTTTCTAAATCATTTTCTTTTGCATATTCACGAATATCATGTGAAATTCTCATACTACAAAACTTCGGTCCACACATTGAACAGAAGTGAGCTGTCTTTGCCCCTTCTGCAGGCAACGTTTCATCGTGATATTCCATCGCACGTTCAGGATCTAAAGATAGATTAAATTGATCGCGCCAACGGAATTCGAAGCGTGCTTTTGAAAGTGCATCATCACGCTGATGAGCCGTTTTATGTCCTTTCGCAAGATCAGCCGCATGCGCTGCAATTTTGTACGTAATAACACCCGTGCGTACATCATCTTTATTCGGTAAACCTAAATGTTCTTTCGGCGTTACATAACAAAGCATCGCCGTTCCAAACCAACCGATCATCGCAGCTCCAATCGCCGATGTAATATGGTCATAACCTGGTGCAATATCTGTCGTTAGTGGCCCAAGTGTGTAAAACGGCGCGCCCTGACAAATATCAAGCTCTTTCTCCATATTCTCTTTAATTAAGTGCATCGGTACGTGTCCAGGTCCTTCGATCATAACTTGCACATCATGTTTCCAAGCAATTTTGGTTAATTCACCAAGTGTTTCAAGCTCAGAAAACTGTGCTTCATCATTTGCATCTGCAATAGACCCTGGACGTAATCCATCTCCAAGAGAGAACGAAACATCGTACTGTTTCATAATTTCACAAATCTCTTCAAAATGAGTATATAGGAAGTTTTCTTTATGATGGAATAAACACCACTGCGCCATAATCGAACCACCGCGTGAAACGATACCTGTCGTACGCTTTGCCGTGATTGGAATGTAACGAAGCAATACACCAGCGTGAATCGTAAAGTAATCAACGCCTTGCTCCGCCTGCTCAATTAACGTATCACGATATACTTCCCACGTTAAATCTTCTGCAATTCCGTTTACTTTTTCCAGCGCTTGATAGATCGGTACAGTTCCAACTGGTACAGGCGCGTTACGAATAATCCACTCACGCGTCGTATGAATATTTTTACCTGTAGATAAATCCATAATCGTATCTGCACCCCAGCGAGTAGCCCACGTCATCTTCTCTACTTCTTCTGCAATAGAAGAAGATACAGCAGAGTTTCCGATATTTGCATTGACCTTCACATGGAAGTTACGCCCGATAATCATCGGTTCAGCTTCTGGATGATTAATATTCGCTGGTAAAATAGCGCGGCCTTCTGCGATTTCCTTACGAACAAACTCCGGCTCTACCCCTTCACGAATCGCAACATACTCCATCTCAGACGTAATAATGCCATTACGTGCATAGTGCATTTGCGTAACATTTGCACCTTGCTTTGCTCTAAGCGGCTTACGATCCATTTGCGGGAAAACAGGTGTATGTTTCGAAGCCACTTTCACACCGTCATCCTCTGGTTTTACTTCACGCCCTTCGTATGCTTCTACATCACCACGCCCCATAATCCAGGAGTGGCGCGGCGTTGGAATGCCTTTTTCCAGCTCGACCTTATACGCAGGATCTGTATAAGGACCGCTCGTATCATACACACGGATTGGTGGATTTGGGACGCCATTCGTTTCGCTTTGTTCAATCTCACGCATCGGCACTTTCATACCTTCTCGTGGTCCATCCACATATACTTTCTTACTCCCTGGTAAACTCGATTTCAATTCAATTTGCTCAGCTGAAACAGATTGTTTCATAAATTTTGTTGCCCCCCTGTTCGTGACAAGGACAAGATATGGCCAGCGCATGCCAAAATAAAAAGAGCCAGGTCCATAAAAAAATAAGGACCTGGCTCATAAAGACATCATTATGTAAAGCCGTTAACTTCCCTACGCTGGTACGAGCCAGATCAGGTCCAAAGGGTTAAGAAGTTCACGCGCTTCTCTCTCAGCCTACGCATACGTTAGGCACCCCTAGTTTATCACTGATTTAATTTTCAATACTTTCCCATCATACACTATAATCTGAAAAATTCAAAGTTTATTTCTTTTGTTTTTTATGGAATCATCCACGTTAAATAATATGCCTGTACATACGTCATAATACCAACAATAATTACGAAGAATAAACTATGCTTCACTGTAAAACGGAACAAATCCGATTCTTTTCCAGCAAGACCAACTGCTGCACAAGCGATGGCAATCGACTGCGGGGAAATCATTTTACCTGTTACACCGCCTGTTGTATTTGCTGCAACGAGAAGCACTTCAGATACGCCGACTTGCTGCGCTGTAATGGCTTGTAAATTCGAGAACAGTGCATTCGCAGACGTATCAGACCCTGTTAAGAATACGCCAATCCAGCCTAAGAATGGTGAGAAGAACGGGAATAGTCCGCCTGTTCCAGCTAATGCTAACGCTAACGTAGAAGATAGGCCAGAATAGTTTGCGATAAATGCAAACCCTAGTACAAATCCGATAGATAGAATTGGCATTTTTAATTCGTTTAACGTTTCTTTAAATGTCACTACTGCATCTTTTACATTCATTTTCAAAATAAACATGGAAATGATACAAGCAATTAAAATCGCTGTTCCAGTTGCCGATAATACATCAAACTTTAGAATTGCCTCGTAAGGCGTTGGTTTATTTACAATTGGCTCTGCTTTCATTACTAGATTATGCAGACCTGGAATTTCAAACTTAAATACAAGACTTTCTAAAGCCCCTCCTGGAGCAAATAATGCCTTAAAGAAATTTTGGCTCCAAATGACTACCATAACCGTTAATACGATAAATGGGGACCATGCCTTCACTACTTTTCCAAACGTTAATTTCGGCATCGATGCTGCTGTCGTTGTTGCTGCTACCTCATTATTTGCTTGCCCGGATTGATAAATTTCTTTCGGCTGCCAAACTTTTAAGAACAGTGCTAAACTCACTAAACTTACAAGTGCTGACGTAATATCCGGAAGTTCCGGTCCTAAGAACGTCGCTGTAATGAACTGCGTAATCGCAAATGAACTACCTGCTACAAGTAACGCAGGCCACGTTTGTCTTACCCCTTTAAATCCATCCATTAAAAATACGATAAAGAATGGAACAAATAATGATAGGAACGGTAATTGATGCCCAGCCATTTGTCCAATTTTATGTGGATCAATACCTGTTACTTGTCCAGCAACTGTAATCGGAATTCCCATCGCTCCGAACGCCACTGGTGCAGTATTTGCAATTAAACAAAGACCTGCTGCGTATAAAGGATTTAACCCAAGACCAGCAAGAAGCGCTGCTGTAATCGCTACTGGCGCTCCAAACCCTGCCGCTCCTTCTAAAAATGCTCCGAATGAAAATCCAATTAAAATAACGAGTAAACGATGATCGTTCGTAATCGATAATACCGATGCACGAATCACATCGAATTGACCTGTTTTTACAGAAATTTTATATAAAAATACCGACATAATGATAATCCAAGCAATTGGCCATAACCCGTACAAAAAACCGTACCCGGTTGCTGCCATTGCCATCGTGAACGGCATTTTATAAGCGAATAATGCTACTAAAACTGTAAGTACAACTGTAATAAATCCTGCCACATACCCCTTCATGCGAAAAACCGCTAAAGCTAAGAAAAAAAAGATAATCGGAATAAGTGCTACCGCTGCTGAAATCCAAATATTACCGAACGGATCATAAACTTGTGTCCATGTGTTCATTGTCCTCTCCCCCTAAAGAATCCCCTTTTAAATAAATACAATCTTATCAATAGACTATCAGGTCATCATACCTTTAAGCCTAAAAATAAAAAACGTTTAAGAAAACGTTTTCAACAACTTCCATTTATACTGTACCATAACAATTTCCATTAAAAAAGATTTTTTTGAAAATTTTATCATTTAACAAAAAAATCTTACAAAATCGTCATGTTCTTGTAATGTTCATCGATAGAAAGCTTACCTAAATTATTGCATAATAATAGTATAACAACAGACATTATTCATGAGGTGATATATATGAACGGAAATAAAATATTAGCTGCGTTATCATACTTTAGTGTACTATTTGCCCCTATCTTATTCCCCATTATCGTTTGGATTGTAGGAGACGCTGAAACAAAGCCACACGCAAAACGTGCTCTATGGACACACATCATTCCAAGTATCGCTACATTTATCGGCTTAACCATTTTAGGAATTATGGGCATAGGATCTGACCAACCAGATGTAACACTTGGAATTGGAGCAATGATTGTCTTAGCTATTTGCGGAATCATCAGCTTATACTACTTCATCTGGAACATTGTAAAAGGAATTAAAGTACTGAAAGCTTAATTTTAAACAAACGTTTGTTTAAAAAAGGACCCTTGCAAATTGCAAGGGTCCTTTTCCCGATTAGTTACTTTATCTTCTGCGTTTCTTCTTTTTTCTCATCATTTTCTTTCGGCGCGTATTCACCTTATCCGCTATAATGTGGAGCGTACTTGCCACAACAATTCCCATTAAGAACGTTACAATTTCAACCTCATGTTTCTTCGCAATTTCTATTAAATTACCATCCAGTGCGATTACATTTAATAGGAATAAAAATGGAGAAAAGACGATTAACATGTACGCAATACGAATCACATCACCAAGTATAATCGTATGCGTAAAGAAAGATCGATGTGGCATTACTTTCTTATAAGGATACCAAAATATACGTAAGAAACCCCATTTGTTATAAGCATTACTGTACGTATCTAAATCTGGTGTTAAAAATGAAGTACCTACTAAAAAACCAATTGCAAAAGTTAATAAAAAATCAAAATTTGTTAATCCATACGAAAAGAGCAAAAACAAAACAACCGGAAGGGATATTAAGTTTATTTTCGTATGCGTTCTTCCTGATGGCATAATGCACTTCCTCGCTTACGTTCGTCCTGTCACCTTATGACAGATTTCACCTATTGACCTAATTTCTGATCGATAAATGTTGTGTCTATATCCGAACCAAACCATTCTGCCAACTTCACTCGTGCCTTATCTTTCACATCTTCATTGACGTATAACGACACCTGTATTAGTGCGGCCGTTAACGCCCCTAAATCATCCGTATAGCCAATTCCAGCAATGAAATCTGGAATCGCATCAATCGGTGCAATAAAATAAGCAAGTGCTCCAATTACAATAATTTTCACTCGTTTTGGAACATCGGGTCTTTGCAAAACGTAAAACAGTAATAAACTTGTATAAATGACCGACTGCCCTGCTTGCTTTGCAACATGTTTTACTTTCTTCCAAAACGCTTCAACTGAAAATTTTTGTTTCATGTAAAAGCCTCCCTATTTTTAAAAAGAAATAAGCTACAATATGTTATCAGTAAAAGTTCATGGAAATTACACAAAACCTATCAATGAACTTTCATTGTAACAAACAAACCAAAAAAGAACAAGTGTTCGTTAATTTTTACACGATTTCCTTCATATAATAGATTTCTAGATAACCCTTATCCATCTTCGTTTCTTATTTCTCAACAAAGAAATTTTCACTTCCACTTAACATTCTGCTCTATCTTTGTTATATTTTCTAGTTGACGGACATATAAACGAATGTTAAAGTTTTCTCTGGTAGTGACAAATCTTATACAAAAAATGTAAAATGTTATAGTGTTTCTCAGAAATGAATTTTGTTGTATAATACAGAAATGACGTTATGCTTATGAGCAACAAAAGAAACCAAAAGGGTATGCATAGTTATAGTCGTATATGGGTGAATATAGAACCTTTAATTATGGCCAAGAAAACTATGTATTTTTTATTTTAGCATTTTTCGCTCCAAAATCGACCAAGCCTGATAGAGAAAGGGTGGAAATGAATGAAAGAAACCTTGAAATCGCAATTTCAAAATGTGCGTTTCACTGTATTCGTAGCTTTAGCCTTATGGCTGAAAACTTACATTATTACACGCACAAGCTTTGATTTAAAACTTGAATCTTTCATGCAAGAATTCATTTTATTCCTTAGCCCATTAGCAGCATCATTACTGCTTGTTGGTCTTGCATTATTTGCAAAAGGGAAAAAACGTAACTATATAGCACTTGGAATTAACTTTGTCTTAACAATCGTTCTTGTTGGTAACGTAATGTTCTACGGATTCTACAATGACTTCGTTACTTTACCAGTACTCGGACAAACATCTAACTTCGGAAGTTTAGGTTCTAGTGTGAAAGAATTATTTAACTACAAAATTATTCTTGCATTCGCAGACATTATCGTATTCTTCGTTCTATTGAAGAAAATGAAAAACTTTGCACCTACAGAGCGTGTAGCACGCCCGATGCGTTCTCTATACTTCGTATCAACAGTTGCTATTTTCTTCGCAAACTTAGGACTTGCAGAAGCTGAACGCCCAGAACTATTAACACGTTCATTCGACCGCGTTATGCTTGTTAAAAACTTAGGATTATATGTACACCAAGTATACGATCTTGGCTTACAAGCGAAATCAAGTTCACAAAAAGCATTCGCTGACGGTAGTAAATTACAAGAAACAGAAAACTACGTGAAAACAACACAAAGTAAACCAGATCCAAATATGTTCGGTACTGCAAAAGGGAAAAACGTAATTGTTGTCTCTCTTGAGTCATTACAAACATTCTTAATTGGCGCAACAGTTAACGGACAAGAAGTTACACCGTTCTTAAACCAATTTACGAAAGAAAGTTATTACTTTGATAACTTCTTCCATCAAACTGGGCAAGGTAAAACATCTGATGCTGAATTCCTAGTAGATACTTCTTTATATCCACTAGACCGCGGTGCTGTATTCTTCACACACGGTAACAATGAATATACAGCAACTCCAGAAATTTTACGTCAGCAAGGGTATCACACGTCGGTATTCCACGCAAACAACGCAACATTCTGGAACCGTAACATTATGTATCCAGCACTTGGTTATGATCGTTACTACAACGAGCTTGATTACAAGATTACGCCGGAAACAAAATTAAACTGGGGATTAAAAGATATCGAATACTTCGATCAATCTATTGATATGTTGAAAGAAGTGAAGCAACCATTCTATACTCGCTTCCTTACTTTAACGAATCATTACCCATTCACTTACGATGACAGTACAAAATTAATCGACGAATATAATTCTGGTGATGGAGTATTTGACCGTTACATGGTAACTGCTCGTTACTTAGACGAAGCAATGAAACACTTTATTGAGCGTCTAAAAGCAGAAGGTATTTACGACAACTCAGTAATCGTATTCTACGGTGACCACTACGGTATTTCTGAAAACCATAACCGTGCAATGGCACAGTTCTTAGGAAAAGAAGAAATCACTGCATTTGACCATATGAACTTACAAAAAACACCGATGTTTATTCACGTTCCAGGTCAAAAAGAAGGTAAAACAATTTCGAAACCAACTGGTGAAATTGATATTAAACCAACTATTCTAAACTTACTTGGTGTAGATTCTACAAATGACGTTCGATTCGGTCATGATGTATTCTCACCTGATAATAAAGGATTTGTTGTTCTTCGTGACGGTAGCTTCATTACAGATAAATACATGTACACAAACAGTACATTCTACGACCGTGCTACTGGCGAAGTTGTACAATTACCGAAAGAAGAATCTCAACCACTAATTGATCGTGCCCAAAATGAATTGCACATGTCTGATAAAATCATTGAAGGTGACTTACTTCGCTTCTCTGAAAGTAATAAGATCAAAACTGGTGAAGTAAAAACAGCTATTAAAGAAGAAAAGAAGAGCGCTGAGTAATCTCAGCCTCTTTTTTTATTTTCTTCCATACAACTGCTTATATTCATTAACTTTAAAATTACATAACCTTTACCAAATATTCACATAGGGTTAATGAAGAATCTCTATAATAAAATATGTAAACAAGGTTCTACATATTTCTTACCTCTCATCTTTCGTAAGATCCCTTAAAGAAATGTGTAAATCTCTTGTTTCTACTTTCTTATAATTGTCTTTCAACATGTTTTGTTTCCATACACAAAGCATTCAACGAGACAATGTCCCTATGAAAGATAGCTACCCTCCTTGTGCAGCATTCCATAAGAATGTTGCTTTTTTTTATTTAAAAGCAGGATTCTCATTTCTTATTTTCGAATTTGTATATACAAAATGCTGTAAAGTGAAACTTTAATCAGCCCGTTAATGCGGGGGAAATCGTCCTTACTTCTCTATGATTTACAAATACATATACGGTCATATATAGAGAATTGCTTACATAAAAATTACTATAGTGATTTTTATCTCGCATGAATGAAAGTTTCACGTTATTTACGTACTTACGAAAGGATGGGACGGAAATTGGCATACGAAAAATTTGTACTTTGGAATGATGAAGTTATTGATACAACAAAACAACAAACGTACATAGAACTTGAAGAAAGAGGTTTGCAATTCGGAGATGGTGTCTACGAGGTTATTCGCCTATATAAAGGGAACTTTCACTTATTAGATCCGCACATAACAAGATTATATCGATCCATGGAAGAAGTAGAATTATCGCTCCCTTTCTCAAAAGCTGAACTCATCACTTTACTTTACAAATTAATTGAACGAAACCATTTCCACGAAGATGGCACAATTTATTTGCAAGTATCTCGCGGTGTACAAGCTCGCACACATGTATTTTCATATGACACCCCTCCGACAATTTATGCCTATATTACAAAAAAAGAAAGACCAGCATTATGGATTGAATATGGTATACGCGCTATATCAGAACCCGATACTCGATGGCTACGCTGTGACATTAAATCATTAAATTTATTACCAAACGTACTAGCTGCTACGAAAGCTGAACGTAAAGGCTGTAAAGAGGCACTTCTCATAAGGAATGGTATCGTAACGGAAGGAAGCCATTCCAACTTCTTTTTAATTAAAAACAGAACTCTTTACACACATCCAGCCAATCACCTTATTCTAAATGGCATTATTCGTCAATATGTCCTTTCTTTAGCGAATACTCTTCACATTCCTGTACAGGAAGAACTTTTCAGCGTTCGTGACGTTTATCAAGCAGATGAATGCTTTTTTACAGGCACAACGATTGAAATTTTACCAATGACCCACCTTGATGGAACCGCGATTCAAGATGGGCAAGTTGGGCCTATCACCAAAAAACTGCAAAAATCTTTTAATCAAATCTTGTTACAATCCAATATGGCATCTTCTTAAACACGAATAATTTCTGTCCTTTCATATTCAATATATACATTTAAATGGAAATCAAGGTGTAAATTTATGCCTTGATTTTTTTTTGTAATCTTTTTGTCATATTCAGATTCCTACATAAGTCTTGACAGTAATCGACATGCTCTTTAGAATTTTTAACAGTTGGTAAATATTTCTTCACTACATTACAGACAGAAAGGAATCGACAAATTATGAAAAAGTATCTTGCCGGTCTTGCGGCAGTGTCTGTAGCAGGAGGAGCAGCACCTACACTTGATAGTGTTCAAGCTGCACCTGAACAAAATACACAAAAAGCTGCTACAACTGTCCAAGCTTCTGCATCAAACGACTCATCTTATAAGGTAAACGCGAGCGTATTACATGTTCGTGCGGGATCAAGCACTTCTCACGACATCATCTCACGCGTTTATAACGGTCAATCACTAAACGTGATTGGCGAAGAAAATGGTTGGTTCAAAATTAACATTAACGGAAAAACAGGCTTTGTTAGTGGCGAATTTGTATCAAAAAGTGGAGCAACAAACAACAATGTAAGCACAGGCGGAAACAATAAAGTTACTGCTGATGTATTACGTGTACGTACAGCTCCTAACACTTCTAGTTCTGTTTCTGGACGTGTATATGCAGGACAAACATTAAACGTAATTGGACAAGAAAATGGTTGGGTGAAAATTAACCATAATGGACAAGTAGGTTATGTAAGTGGCGAATTCGTATCTGGCGTTTCTTCTAATGCGGGTTCTTCAAACAACAATACGAATAATAACAATAACAACCAAGAAGTAAAACCAGCAAGCGGAAACTATACAGTAAATGTATCTTCCCTTCGTGTTCGTACAGGTCCTAGTACTTCTCACACAACTGTAGGTTCTGTTACAAAAGGACAAGTAGTACAAGTTGTTGGCGAAGTTCAAGATTGGTTCAAAATCAATTACGCAGGACAAACTGCTTATATAAGCAAAGACTACGTAACAAAAGGCGGTTCTAACGAAAACGTTACAGAAGGCAACAAACAAGAGCAAAACAATAATAATGGAACTATTCAAACTGGCGGTTCTTACGTGGTTAACGCTACATCTTTACGTGTTCGTACAGGCCCTGCCGCTTACCATAGTGTAATTGGTGGTGTTTTAAACGGTACAACATTAAACGTAGTTGGATCTGAAAACGGTTGGTTTAAAGTAAATTACCAAGGAAAAACAGGCTTTGTTAGTAGCGAATTTGTAAAATTCGTTAAAGGTGGTACTACTACTCCTGAGCAACCAAAACAACCTGAAAAACCTAACCAAGGTGCAATTGGCGACTACTACATTAATGCTTCTGCACTAAATGTACGTAGCGGCGAAGGTACAAATTATAGAATCATAGGTGCACTTCCACAAGGACAGAAGGTTCAAGTAATCTCTGAAAACTCTGGATGGAGCAAAATTAACTACAACGGTCAAACTGGTTATATCGGAACACGTTACCTATCTAAAACACCAGTTGGAGGCGCAGTAGATAATAA
>NZ_JAKUFY010000014.1:0-78669 GCF_022663675.1 Bacillus cereus group sp. BfR-BA-01355 | reverse complement strand
CTAAATGGTGGCCTAAATAAAATGTCCACTGGCTCAACCCAGCTAATCGACGGAGTAAATAAACTAGCAGACGGATCTGGAAAAGTAACAGATGGTCTTGTAAAAGTAAACGATGGTTCAGGTGAACTTGCTGAGAAACTTGGCGAAGGGGCAGAGAAAACTGGTGAAGTAAAAGGAACGGATAAAACGTATGATATGTTTGCAAGTCCTGTAAAAGTGAAGACGGAGAAAATGGCGGAAGTTCCTAACTACGGAACTGGATTTACACCGTATTTCTTATCACTCGGTTTATTTGTTGGAGCATTATTATTATCAATCGTATATCCATTACGTGATACAGTTGGTGTTCCTAAATCAGGATTTAGTTGGTTTATTAGTAAGTTCGGCGTACTACTATCAGTTGGTATTATTCAAGCTATTGTGGCAGATATTATATTACTATTCGGATTAGGTGTAGAAGTACAAAGTATTCCGTATTTCATACTCTTTAGCATCGTTACAAGTTTAGCGTTTATCGCATTAATTCAATGTTTAGTAACAGCATTTGGTGATGCAGGGCGTTTCATCGCCATCATCACATTAATTATTCAGCTTACAACGAGTGCTGGAACATTTCCACTAGAATTGATTCCGAAGTTTTTACAACCATTTAATGCTTGGTTACCGATGACATACTCTGTATCTGGGTTGAAGGCAGTCGTATCAAGCGGAGACTTTAACTTCATGTGGCAAAACATAGGAATACTCATGATTTTCATCGTTACATTATCACTTGGAACAATTGCCTCCTTAACTTGGATGCACAAACGACAATTTAGAAATATTGCGGAAAATCAATCGATTGAAGCATAGAAAAAAGCACCTTTTCGGTGCTTTTTTATTTTAATGTAGGGGGGGCTTTTCTGTAGTTTACATAAACCTTTTTACAAGATATAGAGATGAAAGAAAAGGATTTACAACAATTTATAGAGAAAACTAGATATGGAGGAGTTGATATGATGAAAGGAAATCTTACTTACTATTTTATCTTAAATCCGCTAATTATCTTTCTTGTTTACGCCCTTTCACCTATCTTGTTTCATAAAGAAAAATATATAAATATGAAAGATGCATTAGGAATACTTGCAGTTTACTATGTGCTAATTAGCGGATATTACCTTATGGATGTTATAAGTAAAAGAATGAAGAAAAATAGTAAAGACAAACGATAAATTTTATTGCATAAAAACCGATGGAGGACAACAAAATGACTGAAAGTGAAATGAAATTTCGTGATACAACCATTCGTAACTTTTTCGATAAAGAGGACCGCCTAAAATCGATTCCAGGTCAAAAGAAGAAAAAACTAGTATTGTTGGAGCACTTAATTAGCAAATTAAATGCTGAAAATCAATATACGGAAAAAGAAATTAATACATTCATAAAACAATATCACGATGATTTTTGTACGATTAGACGTGAGTTTATTGTACACGGGTTTATGGAGCGAGAGGATAATATGTACCATATAAATGGGAGAGAAGTGTGGACGAAGTGGGAGGAGTTAAAATAATGAATTAGAGGGGAATCCTCACGTTATCTATCCTTCTTTGTAGTTTTTAGAAAAAGGTATGAGGTGATTCAGTGATACGATTAGCAAAAGAGATTGATGCAGAATCCATTATGAATATTAGAAAAGAAATTATATTATCAGAAACTACTACAAAGTTTTTTATAGTGTCTCCAAGTAAATTACCAAATGATATTGATGCAGAAAAAGAAAAGATACGGAAAAGCAATGAAAAAGGGAATCTTTATATCGTTTATGAAGTAGATAGTAAGGTGGTTGGCTTTTTACTTTTCAACCGCTACGAACTAGAACGTCTACGACATGCAGGTACAATGGGAATGGGGATTAGAGAGGCGTACTGTAATCAAGGAATTGGTACGAAACTAATTGAATTTCTTATTAGTTGGGCTAAAGGACAGGAAGGTTTAGAGAAAATTTGCTTAGGCGTAGTTTCTATTAATGATAGGGCGATTAAGGTGTATAAACGTATGGGGTTTGTAGAAGAAGGAAGACAAAGAAAGCAAATAAAGTATGAAGATGGATCATATG
This sequence comes from Bacillus cereus group sp. BfR-BA-01355, assembly GCF_022663675.1. Taxonomy (NCBI): domain Bacteria; kingdom Bacillati; phylum Bacillota; class Bacilli; order Caryophanales; family Bacillaceae; genus Bacillus; species Bacillus cereus group sp. BfR-BA-01355. The sequence goes on along the minus strand of NZ_JAKUFY010000014.1, from coordinate 76,571 downwards.
GAGATGATGTATTAATGGGTTTTTACATTGAATGAAATAAAGGAGTTTTCTATTGATAGAAAGTGGGATTCTATGAGTAATTGTATAGTCGGTGCATATTGTAGTGAAAAGACTGCCGATATTGGCAGTCTCTTTTTAGTGGAGGTGCTTAGCGAACCTTAAGTTCCAGTCGCTCTTTCTGGCGAAGGTGATGTGCAAAATGCATAGAAATAAGCTGGAACCATTCTGCTGCATGTAAGTAACCAAGCCCAGGGTGTTCGACTTTACAATCACTAGGGATAGAAGAAAGTGTTGGCTCAATGTCTTTAACAATTGTAATTAATTCTAGAAGCTGTTTCTGTACGTCTTCTTTATTAGCTGGGTTTTCAGGCGTATATCCAGGATGATCTGGTAATTTGATTTTTATGTCTGGGAAAGCTCCCATCATATATACCTTTTCCCCCATATCTGTTTTCTTGTTAGCTACAGAAGGCACTTCAGTTCTGCATTTCACGATTGCATCTAACTGCATGCGTGTAGCTGAAATTAAGTGATTATACATTTGACCGAGGGACCATTCCTCATTAGAAGGCTTCATCCTAAATTGTTCTATAGAGTACTTTTCTAATTCCTCTATGTAGTACGTTGCTAACTCTTCAAATTTCTTCATATCACTAACTCCTTTTTATGAAAATGTATTTGTTACTACCTACTATAAAGAGGTAATGCTGACAACATTATGTCAGTAGTGAAATGCAACAATTAAAGTTTTAACATTTTCTTTGCTTCATCACGGATTTTCTCAGATAGAACGTTTGGTTCAAGTACTTGCACTTGGCTTCCCCAGCTTAATACCCATTGAAATACTTCGTCTATGTTTCTTGATTTCAAAAAGACGTGAAAACCATTGTCTCTATGCTCGTATGAATCTATAAAGAAGTATCGTGATTCAATAATTTTATGTGCAATATGGGCTGGGAATAATAAATGAATCATCACAGTACGGTTGCTTTCAGGCTGATATTCTTGCAAAGAAAAGTCTTCGGGTTTTGTAAAGAATTCTTGTTCTCGCTGTAATTCCTCCATTCGATCTAAGCGGAAATTACGTATTTGTTTTCGAAGTAAACAATGGGAAACGACGTACCAAATTCCTGAAATATTGACTAAGCCGTAAGGGTGAACGGTCCGTTTTATTTTTGTAGTTTCTCTTGGTTTACGATAAGAAAAAGAGATAGCCTGTTCTTTTTGGATAGATTCTTGCAATAGGAGAAGTTGATTTTCTAGCTTTTCTTGTTCAGATTGCTGATGCGAAAATATAGGAGAAAGGAAACGGAAAGTTCCTCGTAACTCTTCCACTTTCTTTTGTTGATCAGTAGGGAGGACAACCTCAAGTTTCTCTTTTGCTGATTGTGCGTGTACAGAAAAAGAAGAAGTGAAAGTTTTCTCGATATAATCACCGCCTAGTAAAAGAGTAACAGCCTCTTCAGGTGTAAGCTGAATAGGTGGTAAGAAGTAACCATCCATTAATGAATAACCGTGGCCAGGCATTGAAAAAATAGGAACACCCGATTCATTAAGTGCATCCATATCTCGATAAATAGTTCTTATACTTGTTTCGAATTTTTCAGCTAAGCTTTGTGCTGTAACAGTTTGTCTTCTTTGTAATTCAATTAATATAGCTAACAAACGATCTGTCCGATTCATGAAATATCACCTTCTATTTTTATAAATATATCTACTGTAAACTTCTAAAAGCAGTATAAATTCCCCTCCCATTAACAGACTTTTCCCTATGTATAATATTAATATAGTAAAATCATAACAACCCATATTGCAGTTTCCAATAATATACTATATAATCAGTTTAAGAAAACGTTTTCATGCAAAGGGGGAGGATTTCGTGTCGACTATAGAGGACGTGGCGAAATTAGCGGGGTTATCAAGGACAACGGTTTCTAGGGTGATTAATAATCATCCATATGTTTCAGATGAGAAGAAAAAAAGGGTTCAATTAGCAATGAAGCATTTAGGCTTTGTTCCTAATTCTGCGGCGAGAAGGCTTCGTAAACAAAAAACGGAAACAATTGCGGTGCTAGTTCCAAGGATTACAAATCCTTTTTTCAGTAGATTTATTGAAGCAATCGAGATTGCAGCTTCTGAACATAAATATAAACTGATTATTTGTCAAACAAGATATTTACCTGAAAAAGAGATGGAGTATTTACAATTATTATCTACGAAACAAGTAGATGGGATTATTCTATGTTCACTAGAAAATCCGTGGGAAGATGTAGAGCCATACTTACAGCACGGTCCAATCGTGTTATGTAATGAATATATTGAGGAAGCAAATATTCCAACAGTGAAGTTTGATCATGCGCAAGGAGCATACATAGCTGCGAAGCATGTGTTAGATCAAGGATATCGCAATCTTATTTTTTGCCGTGGTAACGAAACCAAATTAGTTAGCCAGCAGCGAAAAATGGGCTTTTTACGTGCAATAACTGAGAAGAGCCGCCAAGTAGAAGCGATTGATTTTCTTGAAAACGCTTTCTCTTGGGAGGATGGAAAACGAATATTCCATGAAGTATTAAAGGACAAAAAAAATCCTACCGCGATTTTGGCAGGAGGCGATGAGGTAGCAGCTGGAATTATCTCAGAGGCGAAGCACCATAACTGGAGCATTCCAGATGATCTCGCTGTTATCGGTTTTGATAATCAAATATTATCACAGATTACAGAGCCAGGTATTACGACAATTGAACAGCCAATCGATGAGATGGCCCGAAAAGTTGTCGACCTGATGATGGATAAAATCCATACGAAAAATTATCGACAAAAAGAATTGTATGAGTTTGAACTGGAGCTCTTGGTGAAAGGTTCAACGATGAAGAAGGATACGATGTTATTAGCCTAGTAGACTATGTCTGCTAGGTTTTTTTATGTTCATAAATTACTATTCTTCGTGAACGCAGTCATCACATTTGTTATGGTATGCTTCGTGTTGCTCATCAATTTCTTTCCCACAGTGCGCACAAGTTTTCGTCGGTAAATTTCTGAAAAATTCCATTGGTTGATCGATCATGTCAATCCCTCCATTTCCATTTCTTACTATTATTGTATTAGTACAAAAAATAAAAGTCAACAACTGTTTTATAACAAAATTGAAAATTAATGAAAAAGTTTAGGAAATGGATTATAGTTAACAATGTAGAATGTAAGTGAAACATGCATTCCTACTCGGTTTTAGAAAGGATGGATACATATGAAAATGACTGTTGTCGGCTTTTGGGGCGGATTTCCAGAAGCGGGAGAAGCAACGTCGGGGTATTTGTTTGAACACGATGGTTTTCGTTTACTTGTAGACTGTGGTAGTGGTGTACTAGCACAGCTTCAAAAATATATAACACCATCTCATATAGATGCAGTTGTACTGTCACACTATCATCACGATCATGTTGCGGACATTGGGGTATTGCAATATGCGAGATTAATTACGAGTGCAACAACAAGGCAACTACCGGAATTACCAATATACGGTCATACGTTTGACGAGAATGGATTCCATTCTTTAACACATGAACCACATACGAAAGGAATCGCGTACAATCCAGAAGAAACACTTCAAGTTGGACCGTTCTCGATTTCGTTCTTAAAAACTGTTCATCCTGTTACATGCTTTGCGATGCGTATTACAGCTGGAGATGGTGCTGTAGTATACAGCGCTGATTCAAGTTATATTCCTGAATTCATTCCATTCACGAAAGATGCTGATCTTTTCATTTGTGAGTGTAATATGTATGCACATCAAGAGGCTGCAAAAGCAGGGCATATGAATAGTACAGAAGTAGCAAGTATTGCAAAAGATGCGAATGTAAAAGAACTTTTATTAACGCACTTACCGCATACAGGAAACCCATCTAATTTAGTAACAGAAGCAAAACAAATTTTCAGTGGCCATATTACGCTAGCGCATAGTGGCTACGTATGGAACTCATGAGGTGATACGATGTTATTTATTGATAATAAAGGAATTACAGATCCTAGAATAAACTTAGCGATTGAAGAATATTGTGTGAAAAATTTAGATATTAACGAAACATATTTACTGTTCTACATTAACGAACCTTCGATTATCATTGGTAAAAACCAAAACACAGTAGAAGAAATTAATGCAGATTACGTAAAAGAAAAAGGTATTCATGTCGTTCGTCGTCTATCAGGCGGAGGCGCAGTATATCATGATTTAGGAAACTTAAACTTCAGCTTTATCACGAAAGATGATGGAGATAGTTTCAGCAACTTCAAAAAATTCACAGAGCCTGTAACGAAAGCGCTTGGTAAATTAGGTGTAAATGCAGAACTAAGTGGTCGTAACGACATTTTAGCTGAAGGAAGAAAAATTTCAGGTAACGCGCAGTTCTCAACGAAAGGTCGTATGTTCAGTCACGGTACGTTACTATTTGACTCTGAAATCGATCACGTCGTATCAGCACTGAAAGTAAAAATGGATAAGATCCAATCAAAAGGAATTAAATCAATCCGTAGCCGCGTTGCGAACATTACAGAGTTCCTAAACGAAGAAATGACGACAGAAGAGTTTAGACAACTTCTTCTAGAAACAATTTTCGAAGGAGAAACAGAAATCCCAACGTATGAATTAACAGAAGAGGATTGGAAAGAAATCCATAAACTTTCTGAAGAGCGCTACCGCAATTGGGACTGGAACTACGGAAAATCACCGAAGTTCAACTTACAACATTCACACCGCTTCCCAGTTGGACAAGTTGACGTTCGTCTGGAAGTGAAAAAAGGAACAGTAACAGAATGCAAAATTTACGGCGACTTCTTCGGTTCACTAGATGTTCATGATATCGAAGAGCGTCTAACAGGCGTTCAGTTCGATAAAGATGCATTCACTGCAGCTTTAGAAGGCGTAGATATCGCACGCTACTTCGGTAACATTACAACTGAAGATTTCTTACATTTATTCTTCTAAAAATGAGGGAGGCTGCCATAACGGGCAGCCTCTTTTTTTGCGTAGATTGTCGCGTTTTTTCGGTAAGTCGATATATTCGAAAAATCGCGGATATAATTTCATTCACCATAAAATCACAGGACATCTGCCTCTTATAAAGGAATATATATATTCAAAAGGAGGCGGATTGATATGAAAAGGGTAATGTACGTTGTATTATTACTCAGCTTTGTCATCGGAATGACAGCGTGTAACAGTGGATCGCCCTCAAGTCGTACAATTTTGTCTATCGGAAAACCAGCGGAGGATAATGTTATATATTTTACGCATACAGATAACAAACGAAAGATACATGATATACAAGACATGTTTCAAAATAAGAAGTGGAAAAGAAATGAAACATTCAGCACTGTTAATAAAACGCCAGATGTCGTCTTATCAATAGATGAAAACAACAAAGGGTTACCGGCATTATATGTTACCGTGTATTTTCATGAAAATGGAGCGGACGCGATCAACTTGTTTGGAGAGCATACGACGTTAAATAAAGAGGAACTTAATAAACTTAGAGAAAAGATGAATGCATATTATCCTAAAATGATTTCTGGTCTAGTTTCATAAATTACTTGCAAACAAAATCCCCTTATTCTTCCAAAGTAAACTAAGAGTAGGTGATCTGTCTATATGCAGTTAATAGAATATCACTTGCCACTTTAATTTTCTTTTAATATAATTAATTTAGAATTTTTAAATATTCTAAATTTTATAAAGGTGGGGTTTTTGTGAATCTCGTTCAATCTTTGGCTGAAACGGCAAAAAAGAAGGGGGATAAACCGGCTTATATATTTATGGATCAGTCGGTCTCATATGACCAATTAAACAAAATGGTCACAAGGTTTTCTGGCAATTTAGCAGAAATGGGCATTGGAAAAGGGGACAATGTCGCATTAGTTGTTGGGAACTCACCACATTTTTTGGTCGGTTTATACGGAACAATGAAAGCCGGAGCAACTGTTATTCCAGTTAATCCAATTTATACAGCAGACGAAATGCATTACATTTTACAAAATGGAGATGTAAAAACAATCATCGTACTCGACGTCCTTCTACCTGTTATACAATCTCTTACAACAAGACTTCCTTCATTAGAAAACATCATCATATGCGAAACCTCATCAGATTTTAACCATACAGAAACCGAAAAAATGAAAACGTTTACTAGTTTTGTGGGGGCTGGAGATTTACAATACGAAGGCCCTGAACTAGATGAAGAGGATGTAGCGGTTATCCTATACACTTCAGGTACAACTGGAAAACCGAAAGGCGCTATGCTCACACATAAAAATTTATATAGTAATGCGAATGATGTTGCGTCTTATTTACAATTTACTGCTGACGATCGCGTCGTTGCGGCACTGCCAATGTTCCATGTATTCTGTTTAACAGTTGCGGTAAATGCACCGATTGTGAACGGAGCAACGATTTTAATGTTACCGAAATTTAGTCCGAAAGAAGTATTCCGTATTTGTCGTACGTACGAACCAACGATCTTTGCTGGCGTACCGACGATGTACAATTATTTATATTTATTTGAAGAAGCAAGCGCAGAAGATGTGAAGACGCTTCGCCTTTGTATTTCCGGTGGTGCATCGATGCCTGTTGCTCTTCTGCAAAACTTTGAAAAACGTTTTAACGTTATTGTTTCAGAAGGATACGGTTTATCAGAAGCATCACCAGTTACTTGTTTCAACCCGCTAGATCGTCCTCGTAAACCAGGATCAATTGGCACAAATATTTGGCATGTAGAAAATAAAATTGTAAATGAACTTGGGGAAGAAGTACCTGTCGGCGCAGTCGGCGAATTAATCGTTCGCGGACCTAACGTTATGAAAGGATACTATAATGCACCAGAAGATACAGCTGCGACATTGAAAGACGGCTGGCTATATACAGGTGACTTAGCGAAAATGGATGAAGAAGGTTACTTCTATATCGTTGATCGTAAAAAAGATATCGTCCTAGTTGGCGGTTATAACGTATATCCTCGTGAAGTAGAAGAAGTATTATATACGCACCAATCAGTAGCTGAAGTTGTTGTAATCGGTGTTCCTGATGAAAACTTAGGAGAAGCTGTGCGAGCGTACGTCGTTTTGAAGCAAGCAAACGTAACAGAAGAAGAACTAATGCATTACTGTACGTTACATTTAGCGAAATATAAAGTGCCGAAAAGCATTGAGTTTTTAATAGAATTGCCGAAGAATACGACGGGTAAATTGTTAAGAAGAGCATTGAGAGAGAAAGCGATGCAAGTGTAATGAAGAAAAGGTCTCCTAAAATATATTTTAGGAGACCTTTTCTTTGTTTATCGTAATAACTTTTTCTCATATGAAATGTAGTAGGAAGTTTGTATATATAATAGCGGAGCGTGTTCAAATAACTATTTGGTACTAGTAGTAATGAAGATATTCTTCCTACTTTCTTACATGAAATTTTTAATTTTGGATATTTGTATCATATGTTTCTGCAACAAACACAAAGTCTACATGCTCTTTATCAATAAAAATACTTGTTTTAGATGGAAGACCTGTTATGGTAGAAACAATATCAACCTCAACAAGGTCAAATCCTACACGATAAGCATCTACAATTTCAATTCCACCAGTTAGAAAATGCAATCCATCCCCAAATGACTTAAATACAAATACATTTTCTTTCAAACTTTTATTATCCATTTCAATCCATTCTTCGTTAATATAAATCTTAAATGTCGTGCACTTTGGAACACACTCGATGTGATGTATCCCTTTATAACTATTAAGTGAAAACATATAGGTATGAGTTTCTTTAAAGTTAATATCTATCCCGTATTTAAAAGCAAAGGTTTTATATACCATCTCATAAAACAATGGCATTACAATATCATCCCATGCGTCATAGGCAAAAGCATGAATTGGTATTAGATGAGGATATAAACTTACAATCGCTTTTTGAAAATTAAGTAAGATGGTTGTATCTGTAATTTCTTTTAAAGAATCATCTATTTCATGATCATAATCTTTCGAAATTCTGTTATCAATCATATGAAAAACTCCTTACATAGTCTTCTATATACTATGTTTTTCCGCATCATCAGTTTGTTCTTTCTCCAACTAAATTGCAAGTTTAACCGATGATTCCAAAAAAGCCCTTGTCTTATTTTATCAATCGTTAAATGGATTGGGAGCAATGCTATTACATGGGGCGAGATTTGGAGTAGAGGGTTTCCTCATTGGTTCAAAGAAAAGTAAATAAACAAGCAAACAAAGAAGATAATAAAATATTGTTAATTGATTAGAGAGTTTCGCGGATATAAAATAACTCTAAAAATGTAAGGATATATTTTGAGAACGTATGATTATATAGTATATTTGTTGATTCGAATCTTTAAAAGGAGGGGAAACATGGGGGGAATAATAGGGATTATTCTGATTATAGGTGGTATGATTCCATTAATTTATGCAATGATACAAATCTATCGGAAATGGAAAGAAAAAGGGCCTTCTTTTGCTCTTAAATCAATAATTTTCCTAGCCGTAAGCATTTTGCTAGATACTGCAACAACTATTATATTGTGTATAGTAGCAGTATTCATTGGTATTTGTTTAATCATCTATACATAATAAGTTCAAGAAGGCTAACTTATCGATTGTTACTAATTGGAGGGATTATATGAACTTCATTTTACATGGATCTAAACATACAGTTTTAGCTTCCGTTTTTGACTCATTTCAAGGTAGGGAAAAAGAGTTTAATTGGCTTATAACAGACATAGAGATTGTCGCACATCAGGAAGAGAAACTTATCCGAGATTATCCTAAAATGTCGCATCCAATAGTTTGGATAGCAGGTGAAGATCTTTCAAATCTCGTAAAGAAATATAATCCTCAATTTATTTGGGGCGTACTATCTGCGTTTGATAAGTCTATAAACATTGATATTAATAATTTGCTTGTAGAGCCCTATGCAAATGGAAACGAAGGGCTCTGGGTACCAATTCCAAATATTCAGCACCCTCAAGCAAAACTTGAAATTGTTTGTTGGGATTCCAGTTTGATGTTGTTATTAAGTAATGATATAAATATTAATGATAAATTTAGAAATTACTTTAAAGAAGCTAGGGATTTAAATGCCTATAATTCGGAATTTTGATTTTAAATTTGGGTTTTCCAAATGAAGATTATGTAAATATATATAAGCAAACTTTCCTTTTAAGAAGGATTGCTTTTTTCGGTACTGGTGCAACCTTTAACTATGACCACGTAAATAAAATGAAAGATGTAATAGTAAGTACATTGAATAGTATTCTACTTTCTGGACGCTATGAATATGACCAAGTGGGTAACCGTACGAAGATGAAATATGAGAAAGTGCCGGCGGAAAATTAGCAGTATTTTAAGGTGTTAAATATGGTAAGAAGGCAGCAAAGTGGATAGGTAATAAGGAAAGGAATCTCTATATAAAAAATCAAGTTATCAAAGAACTATGAAGGTGAAATTCTCTCGCTGGAACTAAAAGAAGGATTAAATCAATATTTTAAAAAGGGAAAACAGTATATAGAAGTTTTTCCGCTAAAGAAAAACAGCTATCCGAAAGAACGTGTTCACCTCGTATATAAAAATATAGAAGTACAATCGAAGAATACATACCCAATCATGTCCGTAGCATGGGATGATTTGGATGATGATATCAAGGAATATTATGGATTAAAATAAAGGCATTAAAATATAAAAAGTGCACCCAACAATCTGGGTACATTTTTTCATAACCATTATATATTCCTCCTCATCAATTCCCCAACCTGTGTCGCGATATACTCAATATCATCATCAATTTCATCCAATACGTAAGATTCCAAAATGCCCATGACAGCTGTTCCTAAAAATTTTAAAACGATATGTTTATCAATGTTTTTATTGACTGAAGTATTTGCATTTAGTTTTTTCTCTAGTTCACTCATGATGAACGTTAGGAACTTTTTTTGAAATGATAAGGTGCTGTTACTTCTAAATAGTGCCGCAAAAAATGGTTTGTGTTCTTTGAAGTATTCAAACCATATGATTGTTCCTTCTATAAATTCTTTGTTTTGCTTCTCGTAGCATATTTCTTTTAATTGGTCTAAATGATCGTCCACAATTTTATCTAATAAATTGTACTTATCTAGATAGTGTAAGTAAAACGTTTTTCTTCCGATGTTTGCTTTTTCGGTAATGTTTTTAACTGTAATTTCATCAAATCCATCTGTAATTAACATTTCTATAAATGCCGATTGAATGGCGTTTTGTGATTTTATAATTCTTCTATCGATTTTCTCCATATCGTGTTCCTCCGTTGTTGATACACATATTTCTTTATGTGTGTATTATCACCCAAATGCGTAAATGTGGTCATTGAAACAAGGTTCTACTCATTTTATTATAAATATACACGCGAGTAATAACTCTCACAAGTGTAAAAATAATAATAATAAGATAAGGGCGGTTTTATATATGGCAGTTACGAAGGAAAATATAAGATTTTATGCAAGAGGTTTACAAGTTACAGGTATTTTGAACATTCCTGAAGGTGCTGAGGAAAAGAAACAAAATCCATCGATTGTTTGTGTGCATCCAGGTAGTAGCTGTAAAGATCAAACAGCAGGATTGTATGCCGAGAAGTTAGCGGAACAAGGATATGTAACGCTTGCGTTTGATGCGTCATATCAAGGTGAAAGTGAAGGTACACCGAGATATATTGAAGAGCCAGCTGCGCGAGTTGAGGATATTCGCTCAGCAGTAGATTATTTAACTACTCTTCCTTATATAGATGAAGAACGTATCGGTGTGTTAGGTGTTTGTGCAGGCGGTGGTTATGCGGTAAATGCTGCGATGACAGAGCGCCGCATTAAAGCGGTTGGTACAGTTGTTGGTGCAAATATCGGTCGTTTAAATCGTGAGTCTAACCCGATTGGTGTGTTAGAGGCAATTGGTAAACAACGTACTGCTGAAGTACGCGGAGCAGAGGAAATGATTACAAATTGGATTCCTAAAAATCAGGAAGAGTTAGTAGCAGCGGGTATGACCGATATAGATATTGTAGAAGCAGTTGAGTATTACACAACGCCGCGAGGGCAAAGTGTTAACTCTCCAAATAAGTTAAACTTTACGAGTATGGGATCGGTAATTGGTTTTGATGCGTTCCATTTAGCAGATACGTTATTAACGCAGCCGCTGCAAATTATTGTCGGCAGTAAGCAAGGTGCATTTGGTTCTTATAAAGATGGTCATGAGCTGTATGAGAAAGCAGCTTCAGAGAAAAAAGATTTACTTGTTGTGGAAGGTGTGAGTCATTACGATTTATACGATCAACCAGAACCAGTAAGAATTGCAGTTGAAAAATTAACAAGTTTTTATAAAGAGCATTTGTAAAAACAATGTTGATATAAATGGTGCCTATAGTTGTTAGATACAAGTCTAACAACTATAGGTTTTTACTATGATGAGCGAAGTGCTTAATATTTACGTTATAAGTGCATAACAAGTTATAATAGAAGAAATCAATAAGGAGGCTGGCTGTGAAGAATCTTCGTTATCTCAATATATTTACGATATTAATTATATACACACTACTTATGTTTTACATTGGCTGGAACGGCTGGGTTTGGCTTCATGCGGTATTTGGCTGGGAATCTTGGGGATATTACGCTTTCGTAGTCGGATTTATTTCATATGCGTACATTCTCGTGCAAGTGTTTAAGTTTCTGCCATTTCTGCGAACGATAGGTTCGATTTGGTTTGCAGTTATACAATATGCGCTTATGTTGTTGCCATTAGCTAATATTATGGTCTTTCTTTTACAGTTTTCAGCAGAGAAAGAAGCGGCAATTATTTGGACAGGGGCGGCTGTGATAGCTGCATTTATCTTTATCTTTGCGTATGGAGTATTTAATGCGTATAGTCCGGTAGTAAGAAAGTACGAGGTGCACATACCGAAAAAGGTAGAGGGGCGTAAAAGTTTACGCATTGCGATGGCTTCTGATATGCATTTCGGTAAACTGTCTGGCGTTTCGCATTTAAAAAGACTTGTTCGTCATGTAAATGAGATGGAACCTGATATTATTTTACTGCCAGGTGATATTATCGATGATCATCCAGGTGTGTTCATTCAAAAGAATATGGGACCAATCATGAAACAAATGAAAGCACCATTAGGCGTATATGGCGTATTAGGAAACCATGAATACTACGGTAGAGCGGTTCCAGAGTTTTTACAAGAGATGGATAAGATTGATATTCGTATTCTTTTAGATGAAGTAATTACAATTGAAGATGACTTTTATCTCGTTGGAAGAAGAGATAAAACAGAGCGAGATCGTCAAAGCTTTGAACAATTAATGAGTACGGTAGATAAATCGATGCCTGTTATCGCAATGGATCACCAGCCATTTGAGTTGAAACAAGCAGCAGCGGCAGGTGTAGATTTATTATTATCCGGTCATACGCACCGCGGACAAATGGCGCCCAATCATATTGTAACGAGAAGAATGTACGAGCTAGACTGGGGATACGCACAAAAAGGCGCGTTCCACGCAATTGTTTCTTCTGGATTTGGGTTTTGGGGACCACCGCTTAGACTTGGTAGTAGGTCGGAGATTGTGCAGGTAGAAGTTACATTTGAATAGGGGTTATGAAATAGAGAGCTGATGGCTCTCTATTTTTTTTAATAAAAACAAATAACAATAAATATTTATGTTGGTGCTAATTTCATAAAAGAGATAAGATTATAAGACTCGATCAAAATAAAGGGGGATTGTAAGTGATCATATCAGATGTACTATACGGAGAATTTGAAGTGGATCAAGTAGTAGAAGAATTAATTTCAAGTAAGTCTATGCAAAGGCTAAAAGGTATTCATCAAAATGGCGCAAGTTACTTAATGAACGAGAAATGGAATGTAACGCGCTTTGATCATTCAGTTGGTGTTATGTTATTAGTTAAAAAATTAGGTGGTTCAGTAAAAGAACAGATTGCTAGTTTACTGCATGACGTATCGCATACTGCTTTTTCCCATGTGATTGATTACGTTTTTGATAATGAAGATGAAAGTTATCATGAAGAGATATTTAGTTCTGTTGTGAAAAACTCAGAAATTCCAGCGATTCTTGCGAAGTATGGTTATAACTATGAAGATATTTTGTTAGATGATTCGAAATGGACGTTACTCGAAAGGTCAGCACCAGAATTATGCGCAGACAGAGTGGATTATACATTACGAGATATGTATACATATGGGTATGTTTCTTTAGAAGAAGTTCACAGTTTTTTAGAAGATGTCATCGCTGTAGATGGGAAAATGGTTGTTCAAAGTGTCGAAATGGCAGAATGGTTTACAGAAACGTATTACAAGGAAGTAATCGATTTCTTTATGGAACCAATGAATATTTACGGAAATGATATGTTAGCGAAAACGTTAAAGGTAGCTCTTCATAAAAGGATTATTCATGCAGATGATTTTCTTCTTGAAGATGAGGAGCTTATTTCGAAATTGCAACAATGTAATGACCCCGAAGTAGAAGCTTTATTAAGCAAAGTTCATCGAAATGTAAAAGTAAAAGAAGATAGAAACGATTATGATTTACATCAGAAAAATAAAGTGCGTCTTATTGATCCGCCGTTACTTCGTGAAGGAAAAATCGTTCAGTCGTCTGTTGTGTCAGAAAACATAAGACAGATGAGTGATATTGCTTATGAAAAAGCGGTGAGAGGGATGTATGTGAAATTGATTTCGGAATAAAAAAGAAGTAGCGCATCTTTTTTAGAGCGCTACTTCTTTTTTATTAATTATCAAACCAATTCCAAATCTCAATATCTCCAAGAGTCGCATAACGTACGTGCGGGGAGTTTTGTAATTTTAATAACTCTTTCGATGGGCCAGTAATAACAATTCCGTATACTTTTACACCGTTATCCTTTACATATTGATAACGTTTATCTAAGTTTAGTTCTTTCTCAGAAAGCGCTGCTATTTTGCTTACCGTTTTTTTATGGATAGAAAGGACGCGCATCATTTCGGTTACTTTGTCTTCTTGCGTTTTCTGCCCGTCAGTTTCATTATCGAGGAATCTTACATGTTCTGGAAACCCTATAGCTTCTCCGCCATGTAGGATATAGTCATCTACATTTTTTCTTTCTTGTCCTGTATCTAAAGCGTACCATACAGGAGTTGGAGGGAGTTCTTGTGCCTCGAATATGCTATATAAAAGCGGTTCTAATTCTTTTAAAGTGTAAGCTTTATCAAAAGAAATTGCTACTTCTGCAACGGTTCCATCATGTACTTTTGCAAGTGTATCCCATACTTTTTTTGATGAATCCTTTAAATAATCACCCTGCTCTGTTTTGGGATGAACAAAGAAGAGTTTTGGTTGATAGAACGGATTCATCCAAGTTTGCTTCGTGATATCTACAGATGATAAGAAGCTTTTTGTTTCTATTGTACCAAGTGGCATTTCTTTTTTACCGACGGTTCTTACTAAATCAAATTGGCTATTTGTACGGAAAAAAGCTTCTACACTTGTTCCGCCTCCCATAACGCGGCTATTTGGGATAGTTGCTTCAAGTGCCAGCGAAGGAACCTCTCTAATTTCTTTTAGCCTTTTATCATTATTAGCTTGAAAATAAAAGGCTGATAATACCCCGCCGATTATATAGATAACGATGCAAATTGATAATATAAAACCAAACGTTTGTAAACGATGTTTCCACTTAATTCTCCAAAAAGGAATTTTAAGATCTTTTGGAGGTAACTTTTTCTTAATTGGTTCTGTTTTTGTTAACAGCTCATCTAAGTAAGCTTCACACTCTTCACATGACTCAATATGACTTTCTAACAGTTCTTGTTCATCATGCGTGAGCGTTCCATTTTCATACTTCTTCCATAGTTTTTTAAATTCTGCACAGCCCATCTGTATCACTCCTTTATGCTTTTTATTTCTTTTCGTCCCCTGTGTAATTCAATTTTCACTTTCGCTAATGAGAGACCAGTCATTTCTGCTATTTCCTTATAGGAGAATCCATAGTAATCTCGTAGTAGCAGGGCATTTCGTCTTTCGAGCGGAAGAGCGTATAAACTTTCTAACCAACTAGCAATCTCAAATTTTACGAAATATGCATGTTCTGTACTTGGAACGTTTGGTAAATGGAATTCTGCAACTTCTGTTGTTTTATATTTCTTTTCGATACCAATCGATAAAGGCATTGTAGGCAATTGTAAATAACCACGGCCTAATTTCTTCGCCTTTATAATAATCAATATGGACGAGCATTCGGTAAAATGTTTCTTGCATGAGATCTTCCGCATAGTGGGAATCTCCGGTTAGGGAGAGAAGATAGCGAAATAAATCTTGCATATGCTCGGAGTAAATGTCTTCTAATGATTGTTTGCGTTTCACTACATTTCCCTCCCTTCATACATAACAACGAAATACATATAAAAAAGTTACAATTTTTTATGGAATTATAGTAAAAAACGTCAAGAATTGGATTGTGTTCTCTTTTATCATAATACATATAAGGCGGGTGAACAGAGATGGAAAGCTATGAAACACAAATTCAAAGGTCAATTGATTATATTGAGGAAGATGTAATGGAAAAACAGACGCTGCGTAATTTAGCACGTATTGCAGGTTTTTCTGAGTCGCATTTTCATCGTGTATTTCAGGCATTAGTAGGTGATACAGTAATGGAGTATGTTCGAAAGCGGAGGTTAGCCCGGGCAGCTTATCAACTTTCTCATACGGATGAAAAAATTATTGATATCGCATTTGAGCATGGCTTTCAATCTCACGAAACGTTCACGAGAGCCTTTAAGAAATTATTTCAAATGACACCGAGTGAATATCGAAAACAAGAAATTGAAACACCGATGTATTACAGCGTGAATGTAAAGCAAAGAAAATTAAATCCGTATTTAGGAGGCATACAAATGGAATATCGTATTGTAAATAAACCAGAATTTTTAATGGCAGGTTATGAACTGAAGACGACAAGTAAAGAAGGGAAAAACCATCAAGACATCCCAGCATTTTGGCAAGAATATTTACAAAAAGATCTTGGAACAACGATTCCGAATCGTAAAGATACGAGCCAATGGGTAGAGCTTGGATTATGTACTGATTTTAATTTAGAAACAGGCGATTTCACTTATATTATCGGAATGGAAGTTACAGACTTTGAAAATGTACCAAATGAAATTGCAAAGCGTACTTTCCCGGCAGCAACATATGCAGTATTTACAACGCCGAAAGTTCCTCATAAAGAAATGGTATCGTCTATTCACCAAACTTGGAATGCAGTATTCTCAGAATGGTTCCCGCATTCAGGGTATGAACATTGCGGAGTTACAGAGTTTGAACTGTACGATGAGCGTTGCCACGAAGATAAGAGTGAGTTTGCACAAGTAGAGCTTTGGATACCGGTGAAGAAAAAATAATAGGGTAAGAGCGAATCATTGGGAGATGGTTCGCTTTTTTTATAAGTGGATTGTTAAATTTGTATTGTTTTATCTGTAATACATTTAAAAATGGTAAAATAAAGTAGCAATTAAATATTGCGGGTGGAAGGTTATGCCCTTTCTTCATTTAATGGAGTAAGGAGGTGTAATCGTATGGAATTTCTTTTGCAAATTTTGTTGGAAATCACAAAAACTATAGCTAGAGAAGGTATAGTTTTGGGATTTAAGAAATTAACGGCAAAAAAGCGCAAAAAGAAGACCACCCGTCTGCCTGCGAAGCGTGGGAAGTCTTCTAAGCGCAAATAAGCTTTAGTTGCAACCTTCCACCTCGCGGTAATTAGTTGCAGTGACGGGGTGTTGGAAGCACCTCGTCTACTTCATTTTATGCAAAACTTATTTAGTTTATACTTCTATTTATAGTATAACAGTTTAGAAATGTATTTGTTAATAGTTTTATTTTTACTTTGTATAGTAGGGGAAGTAGACTGGTATTGTTGGTTTTTGTTGGCAATTCGATATATCTTAAAAATCGCTGATATAACTTCATATACCGCCGAACTATCGCAATAAGCTAGAATAAAAGGCGAGTAACATAATTTCATGTACCATCAAACTTCCCCATAAGAAAAGACGCCACATAGCGTCTTTCCTACGAACGAAACGGAAACACAAGAATAATCGTCGTTCCTTTTCCGAGTGCACTATCAACGGAAATTGTCCCGTTATGAGCATGAACGAGCTGTTTTGTAATGGCTAGGCCAAGTCCAGTTCCGATGTTGCTTTCTTCTGTGTTTGTTCCGCGGTAATATCGTTCAAATAGAAGTTCTTTCGTTTTTTCATCCATTCCTTTTCCGTCATCCGAAATGGAGAGTATAAAGGAATTGGCGTTTTGTGATAGTTTTACGATGACAGTAGTTGTTTCGTTATTATGTTTTACAGCATTTACGAGTAAGTTTTCGATAATACGCTGGAACCATTTTTCTTCAATGAAATATTGAATTTTATTTGAGCTCGGTACGAATTCAATATTTTGATTTTGAAGTGTTGGATTATTAATAAATTGCAATAATACTTTTTGGACGAACTGATTGATTTCAACGTTTACGTGCTGTGCAGGAAGGCTATTATTTTTTAATTGATACGTTAAGCTTAAATCATCAATTAATGTCGTCATATATTGAGATTTCTCTTTCATAACACTACCAAATTGTTGAATATCACGATCGGTCCAGTTGTATTGATTCGATTCTAGTAATAATGCGTAGCCATATATAGAGCTAAGTGGTGTTTTTAAATCATGCGTTAGACCGGTAATCCATTCTTCTCGTGTTTGCTGAAGTACTTGCCTCATCGCATCATTTTTCTTGAGTGTAATAGAAAGGTGTTCTAGTGAACTTGTCACATCTCTAAACAAACGGAATGACCATTTTTCTTTACCAGATCGCCGGAACCTGACAGGCTTTCCTTTTTTACTAATAGGTTCTTCATACTTTCCACCAGCGATATTTTTAAGCCAGCGCATCGCATGTAATAACGGTTTCCCGAATTTATTACCATACCAAATAGAAAGAATGACTAAATAAACAAATACGATAAGAAGGATTAATCCGCATCCAATGAGAAACTTCTTAGTAAATACATCTTCAATTTCGTCATCTGGGTAGTAGTGATCATTTTTTGCAGTTACAACGAGAAGGTTGCCACTATTTGCATCGTAAAAGCTAGACGTGTTTTCTTTATGATTCCAAGGTTCTTTTTCATTAAGGGCGATTTGTATTGCTGAAAATGTTTTTTTCTTTCCGGTTGTATAAGAAAAAACCTCTTCGCCATTTTGATTAAATATTTGAAGTGCTGCTTTTTCTTTAGACAGTAACTGTTTTTCTTGATCTGTTAATGTGAACGAATCCATTGTTAAAGAGGAATGCTCCTTTTGAATTGCTGTTAGTAAAGCATTGCTTTTTAACATACCACCATAAATAACAAGTACTTTCTTTTCTTCTAATTCAATTTCCCAATATGTAAATTTATAATTACTTTCGATATGATGTTGTATATATGCGACTAAAGATGTCTTCGTATAAGCATTCGGAACATCATTTGGTGTATTAAAGTGGTAGAGGATTTTTCCGTTTTCATCTACAACTTGGAGCCAATCATTTTTCTCCTTTATTAAATCTTGCACTTCAGATTGTAATGAAATATGCCCATCTTCTGAAGAGATGTATCTTGAAATCGTAAAACTATCAGAATCTGGAATGTTAGGTTCATATAAAGTACTAGTAAGAAGAAAAATTAAATAAGTAAAAGCAGCAACTACAGCGATAAGTAATGTAACTAAAACAAAAACGTGTTGCATGATAAATTGAATAATAAGTCGTTTATTAAAATTCATATCGTCACCCTACTTTGTAACGAACTTATAACCAAGGCCGCGAACAGTTTTTATATATTCTGGTTTACTTGGATCGTGTTCAATTTTTTCACGTAGTTTTCGAATGTGGACCATAACAGTGTTGTCATCGCCATTATAGGCAGGTGCTCCCCAAACTTTTTCGTATATTTCCTCTTTCGAAAATACGTAGTTCGGATTCTCGCAAAAGAAGAGTAGTAGTTGAAAGAGTTGAGCGGAACATTCGACAATGTGACCATCCACTGTCAGTTCTGCAGAGTGTTGATCAATTTCAAATCTTCCAAATGAAATCGAGTGTGATTTTTGTTCGTGCGGTACTGCTTGTTTCATATGTCTCCGAAGCTGTGCTTTCATGCGTGCTACTACTTCTAATGGATTAAAGGGCTTCGTAATATAATCATCCGCACCGTATGAAAATCCAGATATTTTATCTAAATCAGATGCTTTTGCTGATAGGAAGAAAATGGGACAATCTGTTTGTTGGCGAATGATTGGACAAATATCAAAACCAGATTGTCCAGGAAGCATTACATCTAAAATAATTAAATCGTAATTGTTTTCCTTAGTTAGAGATAAAGCTATTTCAGCTGATGTTGCAGTTGTAATATGAGAAAAACCTTCTTTTTCAAGAATGGTAGTTAGTAATTGTAAAATTGCTGTTTCATCATCAACGAGTAAAATATTTGCTTGGTACATAAACATCCCTCCTAATTTTCTCGAATATCATATCATTCTTTTGTAACTTATGGAATTTTTAAGGAAATTTTAAGGTTTTCTTTCGCAAAAAATTAAGAATCAAATGATATGATAAAAGTAACATAGGGGAGGAGATGAGTGTGAATCCGTTTCAAGTGATGCGAGCTAGATATTTTTTAATTGTATTTGCACTATTAATTTTAATAGCGAGAAGTAGTGGCGAGTTGCTAACAAGTATATTTCATATACAAAATTCTTCTTTTATAAATATCCTTATATTCTATATCCTTCCGATGGTATGGATTTTTTATGAGTATAAAAAGCATCGCATTTCATTTTCATTGTTTGTTAATAAAAATGAAACATTTAACTTGGTGCAAGTTTTATACATTACGGTTATGTTATGCATATTTAGTTACGGGTATCTTATTTTGTATATGTATAGTTTTGCATGGATCACACCAGACTTTATTATGAATGCATTGCATGAACCGATTATAGATAGTACTGGGGGATATGTATATCAAGTCATTAGGGTTGTATTCATCGCACCAATTATCGGGGAGTTTGTTTTTCGCGGATTTTTACTTCAACGCTTTGCAACAAAATGGGGAACGAGCATAGCGACCATCGTTGTAGCAATATTGTTTGCATTGTTACATGTTGATTTCCTCGGTGCAGCCATATTCAGCATCGTATTGTCGATCGTATATATTCGTACGGAAAGTTTACTCATGCCAATTGCAATACATATGTTAAACAATGCATTTGTAATGGGCGCGTCTTTTTTAATAAGTAGAGAAAAAATTATGAGTTTTGCAGACTTCTCAAATTATACGACATTCTTTCCTGGACTTATTATATTTATAACGGGATTAAACTTAGTACTTATCTTTTTATTTGTTAATCGCAAGTATTGGAGTAAAGAAGTGCCAGTTATATATGCAGAGCAGGAAAAGAGCTTTTCAGATGTAGTCGGGAGTAAATAAGATGAAGAAGACGGTTGAAAAAATATTAAAAGAAATTATAGATGCTACGTCTATTGCAGATATGTGTGATAAAAGCTTTTGTAATTGGATTCAACCTGTAGTATTTGTTTTCTAGTAATCATTTAAAAGAAAATATTATTTCTCTTCTTATTGTATTAGGAGTTGTACTAATATTTGGTCTAATTGTAGAAGAAATGATGAAGCGCATCTTCAGAAAAAATGGAGAGAAGTATATGTGGGTTCATAAAGTATTCGAGAAAGTAATAGTGGCTTTCCTTTTGTTTTATAGTATGAAAACAATCATTTACTTTATAGCTTTGAAACATCATTAATTCTAAATTTGAAAGGGATGTATAAAATTATATGAATGAAACGATATCATCAAATAAGTTTTTTTATTTGATTTTACTTAGTCTAGTGTTAATAACGACAGTGAATGTTATTTTGCGCTGGGAGGAAGCTTACTTTTTCATGTATTTAGCGCTCCATTTGTTGGGGATTTTATGTATAAGTGGTGGAGTCGTTACTGAAAAAAAGAGTGAAGAAAGCGTTAACTATATGTGTGTGATCGGTCTTATTTTACTTTTAGCTGTACAGGGTATTATGAAATATAGTTCCTTCTCTTTACAAGATTTTAGTTTATTAATAGATGTACTTCCTTAAAGAGGCTCTTTATGTTATCTAAAAAGCAAGTAGGGTACGTACTAGTTTTAATCGGATTTTTTAAGATTATCCCGCTATTTGCCGGGCAGTAAGACCCCACTGATTAAAGTTTCGCTTTATTATAACGACGCTATTCTTTCAAGACTATGAGTATATTTGATATGTAAAAGGCGTTGGTTTGTAAGTGCTTCCGGATTATGAACCGAAGAAAGTGTTTAAAGATAGGTAAAACTCTTCTTATGTAGAAGAGTTTTTTTATGTAAATAAAAAGATCCAGAGCAATTCACATAATAAGCTTGTTCTAATTTAGCGTGTACGAACTTACAATAATAATAGACAGGCAGCATAGAGGAGGGAATAGCGTGAGGAAGGTTATTGGTTGGTCGCTTTTTTTGTACGTTGGATTTGCGTTACTTATATATTGGTATTTATTTGGATGGAATCATGAACTTATTCCGGACATGTATAAAGGAACAAGTGCAGATCCAGAAAGGTTTATGAGTGCTAGAGAGCTTACGCTAAGCCAAGATTATTCGCGCGTGAAAAATTTACTATACTTTTTAGCGACGCCTCTTGAATGGATTATTTTATTATTTGTACTTGTGCTAGGTATTTCAAGAAAGTTTGAGAAATGGTCGAAGGAAACGACTAAAATAAGTGTCTTGCAAGTTGCGATTTATCTCTTTTATTTATCATTACTGACAACAGTGCTTGCCTTACCGATGCAATGGATTGGCCGGAAAGTATCCGTTGATTACGGCATTTCAACACAAAGTACACAAAGCTGGATAAAAGATCATGTTATCGGTTTTTGGGAAAGTTATGCGACTATGTTAATTGTAGTTACCGTTCTATTATGGCTTATCCGTAAATTTCCGAAGAGGTGGTGGCTAGCAGGGTGGGCGCTCTCTGTTCCATTTACAATCTTTTTAACATTCATACAGCCTGTCGTTATTGATCCGCTTTATAACGACTTCTCAACGCTGAAAAATAAAGAATTAGAAACGAAAATTTTAGCGATAGCAGACAAAGCTGACATTCCTGCTAAACACGTATATGAAGTAAATATGTCAGAAAAAACGAATGCATTAAATGCTTACGTAACAGGAATTGGTCCTAACGCCCGTATTGTAATGTGGGATACAACGCTTAAGCAGTTAAAAGATAAAGAGATATTATTTATCATGGCTCATGAAATGGGACATTATGTTATGAAGCATATATACTTTGGCGTTGCAAGTTATGTATTGCTATCGTTTATAGGTATGTTTTTAATTAGTCGTATTATAAATATGTGTATTCGCAAATGGGGAGATACATTGCAAATTTCAAAAGTAGCATGTTTCTCCATTTTACCTTTATTTTTCTTAATTTCTTCTGTACTCTCTTTTGCAGCACAGCCAGCAACAAACTACGTTTCACGTATAGAAGAAAGAGCGGCAGATCAATATGCTTTAAATATGACGAAGGATGGTAAATCTGGTGTGAAAACTTTTCAATATTTATCAAAAACAAGTTTAAGCCAAGTCAATCCGCCTGCGTTAGTGAAATTTTTCTTATACACGCACCCACCAATTTTTGAAAGAATTCACACGTTTGAACAATATGAGAAACAAAGAAAAAAGGAGTAGCTATTATGCTACTTTTTTTTATAGAGATATAAGTTTCATATTGGGAATATTTATCATTGTTTTTTATTGCGATTTTGTAAATAATAAGCTATAAAATTCTAAAAATCTATATATAAAGGAATAAAGGTGAAAAAATGTATTTTTTACAAAATTTAAAAGTGAAATATAAATTATTAGCGCTTATTTCATTAGCAGTTTTAGGTATGATAATTATAAGCAGTGTAGCAATTCATTCTATTAATAAGATTAAACAAGATACAGAGGTTGTAGTAGATGATTATCAATATTCTGCAATTTTATTAGAAGGAATGCTTCGCACACAAAATTCACTAGAATATAACTTATTAGAGTTAATTACGGCATCACAAAATGAAGTAGCAAATAAAGAGGGAATAATTGATAATATTGAAAAGGATCTTAAAAAATATGATTCTTTATTAAAAGAATATGATGATGGTTTTAATTTAAGTAAGCAAGAGGATGAACTGTTTCAGAAGATGAAGAAATCTTTACCAAGTTATAAAGATACATATAAAAAATTATTTGAAAAGGCGAAGGCAACAAACGAGCCACAAATGGTACATGAATTTCAGAAGGAATTAAAACCGAAGGGAATAGAGTTAGCTGGTTATGCAGTGGATCTAGAATCGTATGTTTCAAACTTAGCTGATCAAGTGTTTAAAGATTCTCAAAAAATGATTGATCGATCCGTTATTACCTTTATCATTCTTGTAGTAGTTACTACAATCGTTATATGTATAGTAAGTTATATTATTAGCAAGCTTATAGTTGCTCCTTTACAAACGGTTAGTCGTATGATGGAAAGAGCGAAAGAAGGAGATTTAACCGTACATGGTGATTATACTGCTAAGGATGAATTAGGTGTATTAGTAAGTAATTTTAACGAGATGATTGCAGGGCTAAGAACAAATATGCAAGAAGTAGAGAATAATATTCAGCTTTTATTCCAACATGCAGACGGAGTAGTATCTGCATCAGAAGTATCTAGTAGTGCAGCGAAGAAAATCACTATGGATATTGAAGAAGTTGCAAATGGTGCAGAGAGTCAAATGCAAGCAATGGAACAAACTGCGGGTGCGATGGAAGAATTGACACAAGGAATGCAGAGTATAGTCAATACATCGTCCTCTGTAAATGAATTGTCTGCTCAATCAGCATTAGATGCAGAGAATGGTAACAAATTAATGAAACAAATGATTCAACAGATGGATACAATCCAAAATTCGGTACATAGCGGTGTGAAACAA
This sequence comes from Bacillus cereus group sp. BfR-BA-01355, assembly GCF_022663675.1. NCBI lineage: Bacteria > Bacillati > Bacillota > Bacilli > Caryophanales > Bacillaceae > Bacillus > Bacillus cereus group sp. BfR-BA-01355. Next base: position 52,434 of record NZ_JAKUFY010000014.1, on the reverse strand, counting down.
GTAGAGACTATGAAAGAACAATCAGAAGAAATTGTTAAAATCATTGATGTTATGCAAGGTATTACCTCTCAGATTAACTTATTAGCATTAAACGCCGCAATTGAGGCTGCACGTGCTGGTGAAAGTGGTAGAGGATTTGCAATTGTGGCAGATGAAGTGCGGAAATTAGCAGAACAATCTAGTGATTCTGCAAAACAAATTGAGAATCTTATTACTCAAGTTATGGGAACAACGAACCATACGGTACATATGATGGGGAAAGTAGATAATGAGGTACAGGCAGGTACACAAGTAGTAATGCACACAGAAAAAGTATTTGGAACAATTACAGAAAAAGTACAGCAAGTATCTGAGCAAATTCAAACGGTATCTATGTCTACAGATGAAATTGCAGCGAGTAGTGAGGAAATCTCGGCTTCTGCAGAAGACATGGCTCAAATTTCCCAAAGATCATCTGACCGAACTGATAGGGTAAAAGAGTCTATTCAACAGCAAGAAAAATCTGTTCAAGAGATTTCGGTTTCAATTGAACATATGCATAACGCAGCAGGAAAATTAAAACAAATAGTTGGCCAATTTACTCTTCAAAAGTAGTAGCATATTTGAGTGTTAATAAATATAAAAAAGCATCCTCTTTTAAGAAAAAAGGATGCTTTTTTTATTACTACTATTCTTAGATTTCGAGCATTTTCAAGGTGATGATCTGTACATACTAGATTTGTATATTACTTATTTTTTGACAGTTTAAGACATTTATCGACGAGAATTATTTCTGTATTAGTGTTTTTAGATCCTGCTGTTGCAATATTATTAGATACTGTTTTTACCGGATTTAGACCAACTAGTATGCAAGTAGTAGGGATTATCCTTATATTTGTAGGGATGGCGCTAACTTTTCGCAAGGGAAGAGAAGGCGAGTTATCAGTGGAGAGGAATGCTACCTCTGAAATATAAATCATGAATATAGTAACCTTCATTAGGCATCTCCTTTACGCGCCAATAAAGGGAAGTTGTAAAGTGAAAAGGAGTTTATAAAGAGATTGTAGAATGTTTTAGTATATAACACCTTAGATGTGACAACTTCCTTTTTGAAAAAGAAAGAAGGAGGCATAAAGCAGAAAGGTAGTGGAAATATTTCTTCTAGAAGATTTGCATTTTATCTTACATTCACCAAAAAATAGTACTCCTGAAACAATGAAGTTCATTTTATTTGAATGAAATAGGGAGAGAGGACGATGAAGAAAAAAATATTGGGTGTAATGATGATTGCGACAATGGCAGGAGGGATATTTGCAGGGACGAATGTGACGCCTGTAAAAGCGGAAGAGTATCCACAAATGATTGTGTTTGAAGATGTTCCATACGGGTTTTGGGCATATGACGCTATTATGGATTTAGCATATCATAAAATTATATTAGGGTATGGAAACGGGAAGTATGGTGTTGGTGATCTTACAACACGTGAACAAGTAGCTGGTATTATTTACAGAACACTTGAAATGAAAGAAGAAGGATCAGTAGCGAATCCGTATAAAGATATTTCTGATAGTACAACAACTTTTAAAAAGGAAATTTTGGCGTTAACAAAACGTGGTGTTTTTACAGGGGATGGGCAAGGGAACTTTAGGCCGAAAGCACCAGTCTCTAGAGCGGAAATGGCTGTCATTTTAAAACGAGCATTTACTTTTGAAACGAAGCAAAAACATACATTTAAAGATATTCCAAAAGGCCACTGGGCAGAAGATGCAATTAGTGCGCTACAATCTAATAATGTTGTAAGAGGAACTGGGAATGGCATGTATGAATTAAATCGCCCTGTACCTAGAGAACAATATGCTCAATTTATTAATAATGCGATTATTAATTATCATTTGAAAGAGGATTGGAGATAGAGTGAAATATGAAAGCACAAATAGAAATATTTGTGCTTTTTTGTTTGTTTAAAAAAGAATTATTATTCGTTTTTATGTATTTTTAATGTTATACATAAGCTTTATAATCAACCCCATAAAAAAGACATGATGTGTAATATGATTCACAAAACCGTCACGAAATGTGTCGGAAAATATATTGTTACTATACTATTTGTTATGTATATTTGAAAAAACATATACATATTGGGGAGGAAATGTAATGAGCAAAAAATTATTAAAAACAGCTACAGCATTAACAATTATGGGTGGGGTGTTATTCTCAGCAGAGAGTAACAATGTAAAAGCGGAAAGTGCACCGTTGCAAAAAACAAATACAATTGTATTTAAAGATGTACCAAAAGGGCATTGGGCATATGAGGCGATTCATGATTTAGCGGAACAAGAAATTATTTTGGGATATGGCGATGGAATATTCGGTTTTGGGGATAATGTAACACGTGAGCAAGTTGCAGCTTTAATTTACCGTGTGTTTGATATGGAAGAACAAGATGAATATGAAAACCCATATGGAGATATCGATGAAAATTCAACAAGCTTTATCGAGGAAATATTGGCTTTAACGGAAATGGGAATTTTCCAGGGAGACGAGAATGGAAACTTTAGACCGAAGGCGACGTTAACGCGTGCGGAAATGGCACAAGTTCTTACGAATGCTTTTGACTTACAGGCAAAGGGATCTCATAACTTTAATGATGTTTCAGCAAATTCATGGGCAACGAATGCAATTAGTGCAGTACAAACAAATGGTATTACAATGGGAATCGGAGAAGGTAAATTCGGTCCGTCTATGAAGGTAACGAGAGAACAATACGCACAGTTTTTACATAGAGCAATATTGCATGATATGGAACAAGGGCAGTAATAAAGTTTAACTAGTCAAAGTGAAATTTAAAAATAATACAAAAAGGTCGTTGTTGTATAACAGCGGCCTTTTTTTGTATGAAATAAAGCGCGAAAGAATGGCGTTTTGAAAAAAAAATGAAGTGAATTTTCAAAAAAAACTTCCTTTTCTGAAGATTTGTTATATAATATAAAACATGAAATCAAATCTGTTATAAAACAGTTTAAGAAGGGGATGCTAATATGTCGACGCAAACTTCACGGGTTACACTCGTTGGAGAAATGTTACCAGCGTACAACGAAATATTGACACCTGAGGTGCTTAGTTTTTTGAAGGAACTACATGAGAATTTTAATGAGCGCCGCATAGAACTTTTACAAAAACGTGTAGAAAAACAAAAGAGAATTGATGCAGGGGAGTTTCCGAAGTTTCTAGAAGAAACAAAACACATACGTGAAGCGGATTGGACAATTGCCAAGCTGCCAAAAGACTTAGAGGATCGCCGCGTAGAGATTACTGGACCGGTAGATAGAAAGATGGTCATTAACGCTTTAAATTCAGGAGCGCATCTTTTTATGGCGGATTTTGAAGATTCGAATTCACCAACTTGGGAAAATGCAGTGGAAGGTCAAATCAACTTACGAGATGCAGTAAAGGGAACGATTTCACATGAAAATGATAAAGGGAAAGAATATAGATTAAATGAGAAAACAGCTGTACTCATTGTACGTCCAAGAGGATGGCATTTAGAGGAAAAGCATATGCAAGTTGATGGGGAAAATATGTCAGGTAGCTTAGTAGATTTCGGCTTGTACTTTTTCCATAATGCGAAAGCTCTTTTAGCAAAAGGGAGCGGCCCATACTTTTACTTACCGAAAATGGAAAGTTATTTAGAAGCGAGATTATGGAATGATGTATTCGTATTTGCTCAAAAATATATCGGCATTCCAAATGGAACGATTAAAGCAACTGTGTTACTGGAAACGATTCACGCTTCGTTTGAAATGGATGAAATTTTGTATGAGCTAAAAGATCATTCTGCTGGCTTAAACTGTGGAAGATGGGATTATATTTTTAGCTTTTTAAAGAGTTTCCGTAATCATAATAAATTCTTACTACCAGATAGAGCACAAGTCACGATGACAGCGCCATTTATGCGTTCGTATTCTTTGAAAGTAATTCAAACGTGTCACCGCCGTAATGCACCAGCAATTGGAGGAATGGCGGCACAAATTCCGATTAAAAATAATCCAGAAGCGAATGAAGCAGCTTTTGAAAAAGTGCGTGCTGATAAGGAGCGCGAAGCTTTAGACGGTCATGACGGGACTTGGGTTGCTCACCCTGGACTTGTACCGGTTGCAATGGAAGTATTTAATCACATTATGAAAACACCAAATCAAATTTTCAGAAAAAGTGAAGAAATATGTGTAACAGAAAACGATTTACTAGAGGTACCGGTGGGAACGATTACAGAAGAGGGCCTTCGCATGAATATTAGCGTAGGTATTCAATATATTGCATCTTGGTTAAGCGGACGGGGAGCAGCACCCATTTATAACTTAATGGAAGATGCGGCAACTGCTGAAATTTCAAGAGCACAAGTATGGCAATGGATTCGTCATGAAGGTGGAAAACTAAATGATGGTCGTAATATTACGCTTGAATTAATGGAAGAGCTAAAAGAAGAAGAATTAGCAAAAATAGAAAGAGAGATTGGTAAGGAAGCCTTTAAGAAAGGGAGATTCCAAGAGGCGACAATGTTGTTTACAAATCTCGTTCGAAATGATGAATTCGTACCATTTTTAACATTACCAGGTTATGAAATTTTATAAAAAATGAAAAGGGGATGGAATAAATGAAAAACGAAAGAATCGAGAAATTACAAGAAAGCTGGGAATTAGATGAGCGTTGGAAAGGGATCACACGTCCATATTCGGCAGAAGATGTAATTCGCCTGCGCGGATCAATTGATATTGAACATACATTAGCGCGCCGCGGTGCTGAGAAGCTTTGGACATCGCTTCATACAGAAGACTATATTAACGCACTTGGCGCATTAACAGGAAATCAAGCGATGCAACAAGTAAAAGCTGGGTTAAAAGCGATTTACTTAAGTGGTTGGCAAGTGGCAGCTGATGCAAACCTTTCTGGACATATGTATCCAGACCAAAGTTTATATCCAGCGAACAGCGTACCTGCTGTAGTGAAACGAATTAATCAAACACTTCAACGTGCGGATCAAATTCAACATATGGAAGGAAGCGATGATACAGACTATTTCGTACCGATTGTAGCAGATGCAGAAGCTGGATTTGGTGGACAATTAAACGTATTCGAACTGATGAAAGGTATGATTGAAGCAGGTGCATCAGGTGTGCATTTTGAAGATCAATTATCTTCAGAGAAAAAATGTGGCCATTTAGGTGGAAAAGTACTACTACCAACGCAAACAGCGGTACGTAATTTAATTTCTGCACGTCTTGCAGCAGATGTAATGGGAGTGCCAACAATTATCGTTGCAAGAACAGATGCAGATGCAGCTGATTTAATTACGAGCGATATCGATCCTGTTGATAAAGCATTTATTACAGGAGAAAGAACACCAGAAGGATTTTACCGTACGAATGCAGGTCTTGATCAAGCGATTGCGCGCGGTTTAGCGTATGCACCGTATGCAGACCTCGTTTGGTGTGAAACGTCGGAACCAAATTTAGAAGATGCAAAACGATTTGCGGACGCAATTCATAAGGAGCATCCAGGAAAGTTACTTGCATATAACTGTTCACCTTCATTCAACTGGAAACAAAAACTAGATGAAAAAACAATTGCGAGCTTCCAAAAGGAAATCGCATCTTACGGTTATAAGTTCCAATTCGTAACACTTGCTGGATTCCATTCATTAAATTACGGTATGTTTGAACTAGCACGTGGCTATAAAGAGCGCGGCATGGCAGCATACTCTGAACTACAACAAGCTGAATTTGCAGCAGAAAAACACGGCTACTCTGCAACACGTCATCAACGCGAAGTAGGAACAGGTTACTTTGATGAAGTTGCACAAGTGATTACAGGCGGAACTTCATCAACGACAGCGTTAAAAGGATCTACAGAAGAAGCACAGTTTACGAAATAAAAGGAAGGGGCACCTGTTTGAAGGGGGCCCCTTGTTATTTTGTGAACGATTCGAAAAGAGATATCAATTTATCGGCAAAAAACGATACTAACTTTTCTTTATTACTAAATCAACGCCACTCAGCCCTATGATTACGAATAAACTTCATATCTTTCTCATAATGCTCTAGATGTCCTTCATCAATCATTCTTTGGAAATTCAAGTCGCCTTCTTGCGCTTTTCGTTTCATATATGTACATAACCCTTCTAATCGTAGCAACACCATTCCTAAGTAATCTTCATCCATATTTTTACCATAGGAATGAACGAATAATTTCACTCTCTCTTTAATACGATCTGCATGTTGCGATGATTCATAATGAATGGCTTCACCAGATTCTGTATAATACACTCTACTTAAAGGCACACAAGTATAAAGTGTATAAGCGATATCCCATAGTCTTGGACCAGGAGCAGCAACATCGAAATCAATAATCCCTACTGGCTTCTCATTATTAAAAATAATGTTATATATGGCAAAATCATTGTGGCATAAAACCTCAATGTTATTTGGCGTGTGATCCATCGGTTTCCAATCATCTAATAGCGGAAAATCACTTACAGCATCATGGTAAAGGCGGAGCATCTTTGCGATTCCTTTTAATACATCATTAGATCGCATATATTCTTTTAAAGGATAATTCCCAGCTTCTCCTTCAATAAAGGATAAAACCTCTCTATCTTCTTCATCTACACCTAAAAACTTTGGAGTATAATGAAATCCTTTGTTTTCTAAGTGTTGTAATAGCTTATGGATTTTTGCGCTATCTGGCTTTAACTCTCGACGAACAGTATTTTCAGAACGATATACGTTCGAAACGTTTTCGCCTGTTAGCTTTTCTTCGTTATCGTAGTTTGACATGTGAAAATTCCCCCTATAATTAAAAAATCCAATTCCAAATAGTGAATAGACCAACAATGGCAGAAAAGAGAAGGCAAGCAAGGAATGCTAGACAGCCAAAAGGAACTAGCTTATCTTGCCATGTTTCTTTATACTCATAAATTAACTCCTCTGCTACTTTCTTCTGCACTGAAGATAAAGGTTGATCTTTATACAAAGCTTTTATATGGTTAGAATCGCCTTTAAACTTTAAAGCGCGTGCAATATGATGAGGGTTATTTCCCATTGATTTCTCAAATAATAAACATGATTCATGCATAATATCTGTTTTATGCTCCTCTAGATACCAGTAACGTCCAGCCATTTCTGGATATTGTAATTTATAATAAATATCTCCGAGTTGTTTTCGAAGATGTAATTCATTTGGGTATGTAAAGATGAGGCCGTGCAATCTGTCTCTTGCTTTTCCAAGATTATTATTTTCAATATCCTCTTCGATTCTTTTTAATGTTTTTCTAGGAATTTTGTTGTTCATAAATTCCTCCTTATTTGGAATAGAGATAATTATATTTTATAAGAAATACTAAAAATTAGAAATTCCATTTTAGAAAAAGATTGTACATTTTATTTTAATGTGCTATGATGATGTCAGTTGAATAGTTAAATTAAGCAATCCATATGTTATCAAGTGCTGAAAACGAACGAGAAAAAGTATGTGAGAACTAGTTTATGTTTCGTATTTGATAATGTGTGGATTCTTTTTTTAGACAGGAAGACTAAAAAATTTAAAATTTGTATTTTCTTAGGAGGAAATAATTATGGCAGTAACAGGACAAGTAAAATGGTTTAACAACGAAAAAGGTTTCGGTTTCATCGAAGTTCCAGGCGAAAACGACGTATTCGTACACTTCTCAGCAATCGAAACTGACGGTTTCAAATCTTTAGAAGAAGGTCAAAAAGTTAGCTTCGAAATCGAAGACGGTAACCGTGGACCTCAAGCTAAAAACGTAATCAAACTATAATTTTATAGTTGATGATGGAAAAAAGGATGGCTAATGCCATCCTTTTTTTTTAGGTTGTGCAGAAATTTTTTTCAGAGCCTGTTTTTATATCTAAATCTCTTTTTCTATGTTACAACTGGTAAAAAATTATCGGGAATGCGTATTAGTTTCTGTATAAGAATTAGTTCAGCAAGAGCATTTGCTGCGTATGATAGTAAATAACTATAAGTTTGTATTCTTTATTGAAATAGGGGAATCTTTTCCAGATAGACCTTGAGTCTCATCTTTTTTGTTAGTATTGTTATTGGAATTTTGTACGTTTTGAGATGATGTTTCTAACAGTTGTTCTTGTTCCTTGCTAGGAGTATTCAGAGCATCTGAGGGGATGCTATTAACCTGCTGACTTAATAGATTTTCTTTATCCATAGTATACAACTCCTTTTTAGAATTCGATAAAAAGCAATGTAATTATAAATAGCTACTTATATATATTGTGTTTTTGAATGACATTATATACAAAACTTATATTACAAAGTTAATTAATTGACGAATTGTTAGTGATGGAAAAAGATGTACAAATTTAAATTTTTTAGTAAAAATTAAAAGCGGGTAACAAGTACAAATACTCTTTCTCATGTTTTATATAAGGATCATATTACAAATTAAAAAAGATGTAGAGAACCTTGGAAGAAAATATAGTTGTTTTTCTAAGGGTGAAGAAGAATAAATAAAATGATACTACAAATGTAAAAAGGCTTTCCAAAAAGGAAGGCCTTTTACTCTTTTTTCGCTACGTTTTTCTTCTCACGTTTTTTACATTCTGTACATTTTGATTTACGAAACGGTTTGGCAAAGAATAGCAGAATAAAAAATAAACCGAATATAATACTAGCTGAATTTTTCACGATAATGACGCTACTATTTTTCATTTGAATCGATGGTTGGATCTCTTTTTCTTCCATAGTGGCCCTCCATATATTGGATTTACATTTTAATTATAACAAAGTTAATTGTTGTAATGATGTGAAATGAGGAAGTGATTTCAAATATTTATAGCAGTATAAATGCTTTTTTGTGCACAATGCCATCTTGTTATTTTTATATATTTATTTTGAAATTTGAAGAATGTTTGATAAATAATAAATTAATGTAAAATAGTAGAATGTGCAATCCGTTTTCTTTTCATAGGTGCTAAAATTATATATGCAGCTGCTAATATAAATGGAAAAAAGGAGATAATAGAGTATGGAAAGTAAAGTGGAACGCTATGTCGAAAATTATGTTGTAACGAAAAATACGATGGCCTTACTTCCTGTTATTCTAAGTGAAAAGAAAATTGTTACGCGAGTCGTTGAAATGAATGATTCTTTTTTCGTATTTCAAAAACCACTAGATATTATAGAAAGAAGTTGCCGAAAGCATGGTTCTAGTTTCTTAGGCAGAAAAGAAGGAACGAAAGAATTAACTCATATTACACATAAAGCACCGATTGCGATTAGTCCTACAGATCAACTTTATTTTTTCCCTACCTATTCTTACTCTAGAAAAGAGTGCGCTTGGTTGTCTCATTTTTATATTGAAGGTAATAAAGAATTAAAAGATGGAAATCTTATTATTAGGTTTATAAATGGCTTTGCTGTGAAATTAGAAATATCAAAAACTAGTTTTGAAAATCAACAAAATCGTACAGCGAAATTGCGTACTGAATATGAAGATCGTAGGAAAAAACAAGGGAGCCCTTGTTTTAAAGAGATTGATAAAAAAGAGGAATCAACATTAAGACCTGCTTATGAGAGAGTGTATTTTGTGAAGGAAGGCGAAGTGTGAAAGGATGGGGGAATCATCCCCATTCTTTTTTTGTTTATCCGCTATTTACCGGGCAGTAAGACGCACACATCAAAATTCAGCGAAAGCAAAGAAGTTAGGTGGGGGCCCTGCTGCCTGTAAAAGCCGGATTGGTGAGGGTTGATTAAAGTTTCATTTTATCAATCTTTATAGATAAAGAGATGTGTTAGAAAAACCGAGTTGTAATTTCATTTACCGATAAAAATATCGGAAAACCACCTAAATAACAAAACGAACGACATTTCCTGTCGAATATTGATAGATTATCATAGCTAAATAATGAAGGAATTCTTATGAAAGATATGGAAACTTTAATAAATACATCTCCATATGTCGTATCTACCATTTCCTCTTTCATATAAGCAATGATACAGTAGGGATAGTATTTAGAGTAAAGGGGTAAAGTGTAGAATGGATTTTCAGACAATCAAAGAGTATTTTTCACCAGAAAATATGGATCATATTGTTGAGAGTTATAAAGCGTTCGGACCACTTCTTGGTATTGGTTTACCGATGATAGAGGCGTTGATTCCAGCATTACCGCTTATTGTATTTGTACTGGCGAATGCTGTTGCATTTGGCTTTTGGCTCGGTTTTCTTTATTCATGGCTTGGATCAGTAATGGGTGCATTACTTGTCTTTTTCATCATCCGCCATTTTGGTCGCAGTCGTTTCTTTTCGTTTGTAAATAAGCATGAGAGAGTAAGAAAAGCAATGGGGTGGATTGAAAGGAAAGGATTCGCACCGATTTTTGTTATATTTTGTTTTCCGTTTACACCGTCAGCGCTAATAAATGTTGTCGCTGGTTTATCACGAATTAGTGTAAAACAGTTTGGGCTAGCGTTAGCATTCGGAAAGCTTGTGATGATTTTTATTTTAACGTATATCGGTCATGATTTAATGTCATTTATTCATAATCCGGTGAAATCAGTCATTGTAGCGATTGGTATTTTTATTTTATGGTATGTCGGTAAGAAAATTGAAGTAAAGTTAGAACTACATTAAGAATAGTCTTCTTTGTAAAGGAAAGCTTCAGTATTAAAGGATAAGGGGAGAAGCGGATGAAGAAAACTTTGAAAAAAGAAGGCATAGAGTGGATACGAACAATTTTAATTGGTGTATTATTAGCTGTATTTTTTCGAACGTTTTTCTTCTCAACGTATGTTGTAGAGGGGAAGTCAATGATGCCGACATTGCAAGATGGTAATATGCTCGTTGTAAATAAGGTGAGTTATCAAGTTGGGGACTTGAACAGATTTGACGTTGTGGTGTTTCATGCGAATAAAAAAGAGGACTATGTAAAGCGAATTATCGGTTTACCTGGAGATCATATTGAATATAAGCATGATAAGTTATATATAAATGGACAATTTATTGATGAGCCGTATCTAGAGAAATATAAGAAAGAGATAAATGGAAGGCAACTAACAGGCGACTTTAAATTAGAAGAGTTAACGAAAGAAAAGCTGGTGCCACCCGGGTTTATTTTTGTAGTAGGTGATAACCGGCTCGGGAGCTGGGATAGTAGACACTTTGGCTTTGTAAAAGCTGATACAGTCGTCGGTAAAGTTGATTTGCGATATTGGCCAATTCAAGAGGTGCAAACGAATTTTTCAAAAGGTTGATATAATAGATAGAAGTATAGAAAAGACAAACAACTCAGTTTGTCTTTTTTCGTGTACTATAATACAATTATAGTAGCAAACTAACGTTCGTTATGTAAGTGAAAGGTGGGGTTACATGTCACTTCGATTTGTGATTGGTAGAGCGGGAAGTGGAAAAAGTACACTTTGTTTACGCGAAGTGCAAGAAGAGTTAAAACAGCGCCCGAGAGGGAAAACAATATTATATCTTGTGCCAGAACAGATGACATTCCAGACGCAGCAGGCGTTAATTGGAAGTGAGGATGTAAGAGGTTCTATTCGGGCACAAGTTTTTAGTTTTTCACGATTAGCGTGGAAGGTACTGCAAGAAGTTGGCGGAGCGAGTCGTCTTCATATTGATGAAGCTGGTGTACATATGTTACTCCGTAAAATTGTAGAGTCTCGTAAAGATGGATTATCGGTGTTCCAAAAAGCAGCGGAGCAAAACGGTTTCTTTGAACATCTTGGCAGTATGATTGCGGAATTTAAACGTTACAATGTAACGCCATCTAACGTATATGAAATGTGGCAACAATTAGATGCGCATAGTAGCAGTGCCGAACAAAAGCTACTAGCGAATAAAGTGTATGATTTACAGCTATTATATGATGATTTTGAACGTGCTTTAATTGGAAAATATTTAGATTCAGAAGACTACCTGCAATTGCTAGTGGAAAAGCTTCCGCAGTCTGAATATGTAAATGGTGCGGAAATTTATATAGATGGATTTCATTCATTCTCCCCGCAAGAGTTAGAGATTGTAAGACAGCTTATGGTTTGCGGAGCGAGAGTTACAATCACGTTAACGATAGATGAAAAAACGTTAGCGCAGCCAGTAAATGAACTCGATTTATTTTATGAAACGACGTTAACGTATGAAAAAATAAAACAAGTAGCACGTGAAGGGAAAATAGAAATTGAAAAAACAATCCCACTTATGGAACAGCCGCGTTTTCATTCTCCAGCATTAGCGCATTTAGAAGCTCATTATGAAGCGCGTCCGAATGAAAAATTTAACGGTGAAGCGAGTGTAACGATTAGTACAGCTGCGAATTTACGAGCGGAGGTAGAAGGTGTTGCTCGTGAAATTCGTAAACTTGTTGCGGATGAAAGGTATCGTTACCGAGATATTGCAGTGCTTCTTCGTAATGGGGAAAGTTATTACGATGTGATGCGAACGTTATTTACAGATTATAATATCCCGCACTTCATCGATGAAAAACGCCCGATGTCACACCACCCATTAGTAGAATGTATTCGTTCTGCACTCGAGATTATTAGTGGGAATTGGCGTTATGATACGGTGTTCCGCTGCGTGAAAACAGAGCTTTTATATCCATTAGACGTAAGAAAAGAAACGATGCGTGAAGAAATGGATGAATTTGAAAATTACTGTTTAGCGTACGGTGTACAAGGAAAGAGATGGACTTCAGAGGATTCATGGATGTATCGCCGTTATCGTTCTCTTGATGATACGAACGGGATGATTACAGACGGTGAACGTGAAATGGAAGAAAAAATAAATAGGCTACGTGACGTTGTAAGAACACCTGTTATTCGCATGCAAAAAAGGTTAAAGCGTGCAGGAACAGTTATGCAAATGTGTGAAGCAGTTTACTTATTTTTAGAAGAACTGGATGTTCCGAAGAAGCTAGAAGAATTACGTATACGTGCAGAAGAAAGTGGAGATTTCTTATTTGCGACAGATCATGAACAAGTATGGGAAGAAGTAATGAGTCTTCTTGATACATTTGTAGAGATGCTTGGTGAAGAGAAAATGTCTCTTTCTATGTTTACGGACGTTATGTCGACAGGTCTTGAGGCACTTCAATTTGCTAACATTCCGCCGTCATTAGACCAAGTGTTAATTGCTAATATTGATCACTCCAGGTTATCTGACGTGAAAGCAACGTTTATTATAGGTGTAAATGAGGGGGTCATTCCAGCAGCACCTATGGATGAAGGTATGCTTTCTGATGAGGAAAGAGAAGTTCTTGGTGCGGCAGGGATTGAATTAGCGCCAACGACGAGACAAACTTTGTTAGAAGAACAGTTCGTTATGTATCAAATGGTAACGAGAGCGTCTGAGAGGTTATACATTTCATGCCCGCTTGCAGATGAAGAAGGAAAGACGTTACTTGCGTCTAGCTTTATTAAGAAAATAAAAAGAATGTTCCCTAATGTGAAAGATTCATTTATTACGAATGACGTAAATGATTTATCACGTTCAGAACAAATTTCATACGTAGCAACGCCAGAAGTAACGTTATCTTACGTTATGCAGCAACTACAAACGTGGAAGCGATACGGATTTGAAGGGAATTTAGACTTTTGGTGGGACGTATACAACTTCTACGTAACTTCAGATGAATGGAAACAAAAAAGTAGCCGCGTCTTATCAAGTTTATTCTATCGAAATCGTGCGAAGAAACTAAGTACAGCAGTAAGTAGAGATTTATATGGAGATATAATTAAAGGAAGCGTCTCTCGTATGGAACTATTTAACCGTTGTGCATACGCTCATTTTGCACAGCACGGTTTATCACTTAGAGAGCGTGATATTTTCAAGCTTGATGCACCAGACATCGGTGAATTATTCCATGCGGCATTAAAGAAAATTGCGGATAAGTTATTGCGTGAAAACCGCACTTGGGCGGATTTATCTATAAAAGAGTGTGAGCATCTTTCTGTCTTAGTAATAGAAGAAATCGCACCGTTATTACAACGACAAATTTTATTAAGTTCAAACCGTCATTTCTATTTAAAACAAAAACTACAACAAATCATTTTCCGTACGTCAATCATTCTTCGTGAACATGCGAAGTCGAGCGGATTCGTACCAGTTGATTTAGAAGTGCCATTCGGTATGGGCGGTACAGGATCACTTCCGCCGATGGAATTCTCACTACCAAATGGTGTGAAGATGGAAGTAGTCGGCCGTATTGACCGTGTTGATAAGGCAGAAGATGAGAACGGGACGTTCTTACGTATTATTGATTATAAATCAAGTTCAAAAGCGTTAGATTTAACAGAAGTGTATTACGGATTAGCACTTCAAATGTTAACGTATTTAGATGTTGTTACTTCGAATGCACAGACGTGGATGAAAAAAGGCCAAGCAGCATCACCAGCGGGTGTATTGTATTTTCATATCCATAATCCAATTGTTGAAATGAAAGGTGACGCATCTGAAGCCGAAATTGAAAAAGAAATTTTAAAGAAATTCAAAATGAAAGGACTCGTACTAGGAGATGCTGACGTTGTTCGTTTAATGGATAACAAACTTTCAACAGGAAGCTCGGATATTATTTCTGCTGGCCTGAAAAAAGACGGTAGCTTTAGTGCGCGTTCAAGTATTGCAAGTGAGCAAGAGTTTAACGTATTGCAAAAATATGTACACCATACGTTTGAAAATATTGGAAAAGATATTACAGAAGGTGTTATCGATATTGCTCCTTATAAAATGGGAAATAAAGCAGCGTGCACGTTCTGTAACTTCAAATCTGTTTGTCAATTTGATGAGTCACTTGAAGATAATCAATTCCGTACGTTAAAAGATATGAAAGATAGTGAAGCGATGGAGAAAATAAGAGAGGAGGTTGGCGGAGAATGATAGAAAATTGGCCTAAAAAACCAGAAGGTAGTCAATGGACAGATGACCAGTGGAAAGCTGTTGTAGCGAACGGACGTGATATTTTAGTTGCGGCTGCAGCTGGATCAGGTAAAACAGCAGTATTAGTTGAACGTATTATTAAAAAGATTATTAATGAAGAGAATCCAGTCGATGTCGACCGCCTGCTCGTTGTAACATTTACAAATGCAGCAGCGCAAGAGATGAAAAATCGAATTGGGGAAGCGTTAGAAAAGGTATTAATTGATGAACCAGGCTCTCAGCATGTAAGAAAGCAACTGAGCCTATTAAATAAAGCTTCCATTTCAACAATTCACTCATTCTGTTTACAAGTAATTAGAGGATATTACTACATGCTGGATGTTGATCCTCGTTTCCGTATTGCGAATCAAACAGAAAATGAATTGTTAAAAGAAGAAGTGCTAGATGACATATTAGAAGAAGAGTACGGAATCGAAGATAATACAATCTTCTTTGAACTTGTTGATCGTTATACGAGTGACCGTAGTGATGATGACTTACAACGTATGATTTTAGCGCTTCATACAGAGTCAAGAGCGCATCCAAATCCGGAAAAATGGCTTGATAAATTAGTAGAAGCATATGACGTAGAAGGAAAGACAATTGAAGATTTAGTATATGCTTCTTATTTATTAGAAGATGTGAAATTCCAGCTTGAAACAGCGGAACAGCATATTCGTAAGGCAACAGAACTCGCAATGCTTCCTGACGGTCCAGCGCCTCGCGTTGAAACCCTGCAAGCAGATGTAGCATTACTTGGAACGTTATCATCAGCTGCTCGTGAGTCGTGGACAAGCGTGTATGAAGCGATGCAAAACGTATCGTGGCAAACGTTAAAGCGTATTAAGAAAAGTGATTACAATGAAGATGTTGTAAAACAAGTAGACTCTCTTCGTAATAAAGCGAAAGATGAAGTAAAGAAATTACAAGAAGAGTTATTTAGCCGCAAACCTGAAAGTTTCTTACGAGATTTTCAAGATATGCACCCAGTATTAGAAAAGCTTGTTCAACTTGTAAAAGTATTTACAGAGCGTTTCCAAGCGATGAAGCGAGATAAAGGAATGGTCGATTTCACAGATTTAGAGCATTTCTGTTTACAAATTTTAAGTGAACAAAGTGAAAATGGTGAAATGAATCCGTCAGCAGTGGCGTTCCAATATCGTAATAAATTTACTGAAGTATTAGTCGATGAATATCAAGATACGAACTTTGTACAGGAATCCATTATTAAATTCGTAACGAAAGATTCTGAGAGTGAAGGAAACTTGTTCATGGTTGGTGACGTAAAGCAGTCGATTTATCGTTTCCGACTAGCTGAACCAGGACTATTCCTAGGAAAGTATAAACGCTTCACACAAGAAGGATTGGGCGGCGGAATGAAGATTGACTTAGCGAAAAACTTCCGTAGTCGTCATGAAGTACTAGCAGGTACGAACTTCATTTTCAAACAAATTATGGGCGAAGAAGTTGGAGAGATTGACTACGATGCTGACGCTGAATTAAAACTAGGTGCTACCTATCCAGAAGGTGAAGATGTAGCGGCAGAATTACTCTGTATTCAGCAAACGGAAGAAGAAGTAATAGACGGTGAAGAAGGTGCAGAAGTCGAAAAAGCACAGCTTGAAGCTCGCCTTATGGCGCAGCGCATTAAAGCGATGGTTGATTCCGGTTATGAAGTGTATGACCGTAAAACGGATAGTATGCGTCCTGTACAATACCGCGACTTCGTTATTTTACTTCGCTCCATGCCGTGGGCGCCGCAAATTATGGAAGAGTTAAAATTGCAAGGAATTCCGGTATATGCTGACCTTGCGACTGGTTATTTTGAAGCAACGGAAGTAAATATTATGATGAACGTATTCCGCGTTATTGATAATCCGATGCAAGATATCCCGCTTGCAGCTGTACTTCGTTCCCCAATCGTTGGATTAAACGATGAAGACCTTGCGACGCTTCGTGCTCACGGAAAGAAAGGCTCGTTTTATGAAGTAATGAGCTCATTCTTAAAAGGTGCACCGCTTGAAGAGGAACAAGAACTTCATGAAAAACTAGAGTGGTTTTATAACTTACTGCAAGGATGGCGTGAATTTGCACGTCAACAATCACTTTCTGATTTAATTTGGAAAGTGTACGGCGAGACAGGTTATTACGACTTCGTTGGCGGTTTACCAGCTGGAAAGCAAAGGCAGGCAAACTTACGCGTACTATATGACCGTGCAAGACAATATGAAGCAACATCATTTAGAGGATTATTCCGCTTCTTACGTTTTATTGAACGTATTTTAGAACGCGGTGATGATATGGGGACGGCGAGGGCCCTCGGTGAACAAGAAGACGTTGTTCGCATCATGACGATCCATAAAAGTAAAGGGCTAGAGTTCCCGGTTGTATTTGTAGCTGGACTCGGCCGTCGTTTTAATACACAAGACTTAATGAAACGTTTCTTACTCCATAAAGATTTCGGTTTCGGTTCGCAATTTATCGATCCGCGTAAACGAATTAAATACACGACATTATCACAGCTTGCGATTAAACGTAAAATGAAAATGGAATTAATTGCGGAAGAAATGCGCGTACTATACGTAGCGTTGACGCGTGCGAAAGAGAAGTTAATTTTAATCGGAACAGTTAAGGATGCAAATAAGGAGATGGAAAAATGGCTTGATGCGAGGGAACATAGTGAATGGTTATTACCGGATCACATACGTGCCGGAGCGTCTTGTTATTTAGACTGGATTGCACCTTCATTATATAGACACCGTGATAGTGAAATGCTTCTTGAATTAGGACAAGGAAGTATTCCAGATGAAATTTACGGGTATGACACGAACTGGAAAGTAGAAGTTGTGGACGGTAACACGCTACTTGCACCAGAGCCAGTTCAAGAAGAGAAACAAGAATTGTTAGAAGCGCTTCGTGAGAAAAAGGCTGTTCCCCTGCAAAGTGAACGGAAAGAAGAAGTGTACGACAGATTAATGTGGAAGTACGGATATGAGGATGCAACATCTTATCGTGCGAAGCAATCTGTTACAGAAATAAAGAGAAATTATCAATCTGAAGAAGGTAGCGATAATGCCTTTATTAAAAAACTACGTGCGCCAATTAAAACACGTCCGCGCTTTATGGAGAAAAAAGGATTAACGTACGCAGAGCGTGGAACAGCAGTCCATGCCGTTATGCAGCATGTTGATTTGAAGAAGCCGATTACGGTTGAAGTTCTGCAAGAGCAAATTGCTGGAATGGTAAATAAGGAATTATTAACATTCGAGCAGGCGGAAGAAATAGCGATTGAAAAAGTAATTTCATTCTTTGACAGTGATTTAGGTAAAAGGGTACTAGCGGCGAAAAGTGTTGAGCGTGAAGTGCCATTTACGATGATGCTTGCAGCAGAAGAAGCATATCAAGATTGGCAAGGGAAGAGTGAAGAAACGATTCTTGTCCAAGGGGTTATCGACTGCATGATTGAAGAGGAAGACGGCATTACGTTAATCGACTTCAAAACAGATACGATTGAAGGGAAATTCCCAGGCGGATTCGAACAAGCAAAACCAATTTTAGAAGATCGATATAAAGTACAGCTTTCGTTATATGTAAAAGCGCTGGAGAAAAGCTTACAACATCCTGTGAAAGAGAAATGTTTATACTTCTTTGATGGGAATCATGTTGTAAATATTGAGGAATAGAGGGGCTTGAAAATGGTAACGGAAAAAACGTTAAGAACTTGTGAAAAAGGACATGAATACTACAAAAGTAGCGATTGCCCAACTTGCCCGACTTGTGAGAAAGAAAAGAAACCTAAAACAGGATTTCTTTCACTTCTTTCATCACCAGCACGAAATGCGCTGCAACATCATGGAATTCACACGATAGAAGAACTATCCAAGTATAGTGAAAAAGAGATTTTAAAACTGCATGGTATGGGACCTGCGTCTATGCCGAAGCTTAGAAAGGCTTTGGAGGAGAGAGGGTTATCATTTAAATAAAATGAAATAGTGCCTCTTTACTACTTACTTGTTTATACTGCTATTTGTGGACAGTAAAGCTCTTTCTTATTAAAATTTCATTTTAATAATTTTGAATTAGATAAAAGAAAAAAGTAGGAGAATATCTCCTACTTTTTTTACGCTGTTCCAATCTGATCTTGATCCGCCACATCAGAATCAAACGTATTTGTTGCACTAACACCGTTAAACGTATTTACGACAAATCCAACATTGGAAGCCCCAGATCCGTTATAAGCTTTCGTGTTTTCTTTCGGAGATACGTTATAAAAATCTCCTAAGTTGAAAGAGCCGTTACTATTTTGAACGACGAGATTTCCTACAACCGAAGGCATACCATCCACCTACTTTACTAAGCTTTTTACTTACTATATGAATTATTGTGCGGAAGGTTCATCCGTAATATATTGGCGGATTTGCATAATACGAGAGTTATTAAAACCATAATCAACATTTCCAATTTGAAAGCAACCAGAATTTAAAAGTGTCCGCAATTCAACATTATTAACTTCAATAAAAGGGCATTCATTTACAATATTTAATTTTACATCTGTCGTTCGTTTTGGAATTGTAATGTGTTCATCTGTAAAGATTTCAAAAGCATCAAAGCGACCTTCTCCCCTTATATAACAAGGAATTTCACGGTGGACGGCAAGAGCTCTACTTTTTAATTCCATTTGGTTTGCATCTCCAACTTGAAATACGGCAGTAATCCCTAAAGAAATAATAGAAACATTTTGGACAATGGACACATGATGCAACATAATTTCTCAGTCTCCTTAACCTGGAGTAGGAGGGACATCTGTTACTAATGGTACAAATGGACCCTCTGTAACTGTTTCAAATGGTGTATCGAGAATAGAAGATAGAATGAGGAGATTTGCATCTCCAATTAAAAAGAGTGCGGACGACGATACACCGTTCATTTTAATCTGTCCGACTTTTAACTCACGGTTTACAACGTTAAGGTTCATACATACTTACTCCTTTCGGAAATTTCCCGGTATGTGCTGAATAAATGAGAGAAAGGCTTTGTCAATATCTTGTTTCATTGCCTGGATAATGATATCTCGTAAATAATCTGGATCTGTTGAAATACCTTCATATGATTGAACTTGTGATAAATAATAAGGGAGTCGATGCTCCATCTGTTTTTTTATGTCATCCACCATCATTTGTCGATACATTTCATCAAGCGGTGTTCTCTCTTCTTGTTCAAAATGGAGAATACGATTATATGCTTCTTCATCTAAGTATCGATGCATTTCTTGGAGGATACCTTGATAAAAGTCTGGGTTTGTTTCGGTTTCAGGATTTACCTTCAATGTTTCTGTATCCACTTGAAAATCTTCAATTTGTTGTCCTTTTGCTGAAAATGGGTTTAAGCCAATATTTAAAGTGCCATTTAAATTTTCGACTTTTAATTGATCGAATTTGTATTCCACTTTTCCTACAGAAGAGGAGGGGCGATTTTTTAATTCGTTAAGCTCTTCTTGGAGTTGACGCACTTGATCTTCTAAATTGAGGATGGCTGCTTGTTGTGTTTGAAGAGCTTGTTGAAGTTGGTGTAAGTAAGTATATATATCTTGATTCATTTGTGAAACCTCCTTTTCAATAGGGAGGGTAAAAATATTCCTGCTATATATTTATGACAAGGATGTCTTAAGAAGAACTAGTTGATGGTTTGATAGAAATAATTTGTCCGTTTGCCTGTAATGGGCGAAGCGGCTCCGTAAATCCGCCCGTATTTGAAAATTTGGATAGGGCTTTAATACTTCCGGCAGTGCCAATTTGGAATACAGAAGAGGTTGTAATGCTATCAATTTTAATGCTGTTAATGATAATGCTTTGGTTTACGTAAAAATTCAATACAATCGCCCCCTTTAAGTTGAACCAATTATCGCTTGATCAACGACATCTGAATCATTAACAGTCGTTGCACTTTGGTAATTGTAGACAGAAACATTATCTCCAACATTAAAAGAGCCGGCCCCGGCGAAAGCACGTGAGTAACTAATAGGCCTAATCGCAAATACATCTCCAATATGAAAAATACCACTTGATCCAATATTGACGATACGAATATGTCCGACCATAGCTGGCATACAAAACACCCTTCGTTTTTAAAATTTTCTTTTCTACTATTGTATGGGCGTTTCCGATAAAATGTGTGTTTTTTTGAAATAAAAGAAACACACACATTATTGCGTGTGTGTGTTGAGTGTTTGATTTGAGTGAAAATCCGTATGTACATGCCAAATTACATTTAAGAGCCTGTCCAGTTCTTGGCTACAATCCACTGTTTTTTGAGAAGTCATTCCATAGCGTTCAGCAAAATAAATCATTTTTTCACGTTTTTTTTCAATCGCTTGCTCAAACATTGAAATCGGCTCCATCTCTAAATGAAATTTTTAGTATATATGTAGTACATATTATACAAAAACTCCATAAAAAAGAAATACCTTCGCTAAAAAAAGTAAAAATTCTACATTTTATGCCAAATGTAGAGGGGTAACGAATAGGATGTGAGAAGAATATTGTAAAAATTAGCGTGCATGAGAAGGTTTTTTTCTTGCGGATGCGAATACAATTAAAGGGTATGAGTTTTAGGATGGAGAGTGGAAATATTGCGTTTTGTAACGGCGAAGAAAGAAGAAAAGGTATTTGTAGGTATTGTGGATGAAGAAGAAGAAAAGGTATTACACTTAAGAGAAGCGCAAAGACAAAAAGGGGAAAAGGTTACAATCCCTATTACAATGTTAGAGTGTATTGAAAGAGGGACTGAGTGCTTTGAGAAAGTATGTGAAATTGTAAATTGGGCAAAAGAGAACGGGGAAGCGGCGTATTATCCGTTAACAGAGGTGAAAATATTAGCACCGATTCCAAGGCCAAGAAAGAATATTTTGTGCGTTGGAAAAAACTATCGTGAGCATGCGGTAGAAATGGGCGGAGTAGAGTCTATTCCAGAAAATATAATGATCTTTACGAAAGCACCAACAACAGTTATTGGCATAAATGAGCAAATTAATGGTCACCCTCACGCAACGGACGAACTAGATTATGAAGGAGAACTAGCTGTCATTATAGGTAAGCGAGGGAAGCAAATTAAAAAAGAAAAAGCGCTTGAGCATGTTTTTGGTTATACGATTATAAATGATGTAACAGCTCGAGACATTCAAAGAAAACATAAACAGTTTTTCCTTGGGAAAAGCTTCGATACATTTTGCCCGATGGGACCGTATTTAATTCATAAATCGGTGGTTAATGCGCCGAATGCATTACACATTGAAACGGTAGTAAATGGAGAAGTAAGGCAAACTTCCAACACAAATAAAATGATTTTTTCGATAGAAGAAATTATTTCAACGATAAGCAAAGGAATGACTTTAGAACCAGGTGATATTATCGCAACAGGAACCCCGGCTGGTGTCGGAAAAGGTTTTACACCACCGAAGTTTTTACATGCTGGTGATGAAGTGGTCATTACAGTAGAAGGAATTGGTACTTTGCGAAATGTAGTGAAATAAAGAAAAGAGCTATCTTGTTAAAAGATAGCTCTTTTTTATGGCCTTGGGTTATAGAGGTAATCGATAACGGAAAAAGTGTAAAGGCCAATGAATGCAAGTGTACAAATGCCAAATAGTATAACCGTAAGTGCACTTTTTTCTCGTCCAAAACCAATGATAGTAAGAATAACAGCAGTCCAAAATGATGCTTTCAGTAGTGTGAATGTAGTAGGAGTTGAGTAGTGAGTAAGCCATGTTGTGGAAAGTAGGAAGCCACAGAATGTAACTAAAATAAAAGATGTAGCTAAATAGTTAATCTGTTTACCGTATCTTAATAGCATATCGCACCTCCTTTACGATTTTAAAATACAGAAAATTACGATTTTATCTTAATATAAATGAATATAAAAAGAAAGAGGTTGTCCCAACATGTCGGACAACCTCTCTATTATTATGATAATACAGCTTTAATTTTTTGGAATGCCCACTCTAAATCTTCTTCAGAGATTACTAGAGGTGGTGCGATACGAATTACGTTTTCGTGTGTTTCTTTACATAGTAGACCAGCTGCTTTTAGTTGTTCACAGTAAGGACGAGCTGGCTCGTTTAATTCGATACCGATGAATAAACCTTTACCGCGAACTTCAGTGATCATTGGGTTATCAATTTCTTTTAATTGCCCAACTAATTTTTCTCCTAATTGAAGAGAACGCTCTGTTAATTTTTCTTCTTCTAACACTTCAAGAGCTGCGATAGATACAGCACATGCAAGTGGGTTACCGCCGAATGTAGAACCGTGAGAACCTGGCTCAAATACACCTAAAATGTCGCGGTTTGCTGCAACGCAAGAGATCGGGAACACACCGCCACCAAGTGCTTTACCAAGTATGTACATGTCAGGAGTTACATCGTCCCAGTCACAAGCGAATACTTTACCAGTACGGCCTAAGCCTGTTTGGATTTCATCGGCTACGAATAAAACGTTTTCTTTTTTACATACTTCAAGAGCTTCTTTTAAGTAACCAGCTGGTGGGATGTTAATTCCTGCTTCACCTTGAATCGGTTCTAAAATGAATGCTGCTGTGTTTGGTGTAATTGCGGCTTTTAATGCTTCTAAATCACCGTAAGGAATTACAACGATGCCAGGAAGCATTGGACCGAATCCACGCTTGTACTCTTCATTTGAAGACATAGAAACAGAACCCATTGTACGTCCGTGGAAGTTATCTTCACAAACGATGATTTCAGCACGGTTTGCTTCTACTTTCTTCACATCATAAGCCCAGCGGCGAACTGTTTTAATTGCAGTTTCAACAGCTTCAGCACCTGTGTTCATTGGAAGTACCATTTCTTTATTAGTTAGTTTCGCAACTTTTTCGTACCAAGGACCTAATTGATCGCTATGGAAAGCACGAGAAGTTAACGTAACACGATTAGCTTGGTCAATTAAAGCGTTAATAATTTTCGGGTGACGATGACCTTGGTTTACTGCAGAATATGCACTTAATAAGTCCATATAGCGGTTTCCTTCAGGATCTTCTACCCAAACACCTTCTGCTTTAGAAATAACGATTGGAAGTGGGTGATAGTTATTTGCTCCGTATGTGTCTGTAAGTTCGATAATATCCTTAGTTTGAATCATGATTGTTCCCCCTTTTGTTATTACAAGAAGTTTGTAAATACTCTAAATATTATATCATTTAAATGTAAAAAAGCGAAACATTTCCTGAAAATAAATGAACATGTTATCATATAGAGTGAAAAAGTGTGAAAAGAGGAGGTAAGGGATACGATGGTACATATGCATATTACAGCATGGGCGTTAGGTTTAATTTTATTCTTCGTTGCGTATTCACTTTATTCAGCAGGAAGAAAAGGTAAAGGTGTACATATGGGGCTTCGCCTAATGTATATCATCATTATTGTGACAGGCTTCATGTTGTACATGAGTATTGTGAAGACAGCAACAGGTAGCATGCACATGTGGTATGGCTTAAAAATGTTAACTGGTATTTTAGTTATCGGTGGAATGGAAATGGTTCTTGTGAAAATGAGCAAAAACAAACCAACAGGGGCGGTTTGGGGCTTATTTATTGTTGCGCTAGTAACAGTATTTTACCTTGGGCTGAAATTACCGATTGGCTGGAAAGTATTCTAATAAAAAATAAAACCACCTTATAATCTCAAAGACTGGGGAGATAAGGTGGTTTTTTACGTTATCCCGTATTAACTGGCAGTAAAACTCCCACCTCAAAATTCAGCTTAAGCAAAGAAGTTAGGCGGGAGATCAACTGCTCGTAAACACCCGATTGGTGAAGGCTAATAATCAGTGGGGCTGCCCCACTGATTAAAGTTTCACTTTATGTCGCATCGATATGCAACTCTTCCCCATTTACTTTCGTAAAACGGAACATATTTTTATTGGATGTAGTGTGACGGACGAAATGGTGCTGCAGTGTACAGATCATCTCTTCGTTATCAAACAAAAGAATATTTACTCCTTCGCGTGACTCCTCTTTCGGTAAGAAAGATAAATAATTATGACAATACATGCAATCATATAAAGAGTAGTGAAGTGATTGCAATGATTCAGTTAATAATGTGAAGACGGAGTCAGGTAATTCCTCGAGCCATTCATTATAACTAAGAAGTAACTTTTTTCGAATACGTATCATTTCACCATTTTGCAAATGGTGTTGTTCGTTGGCGATTTGTAATACATCTTGTTCATAGAAACGGGCTGGTAGCCAATTGTTATTATATAAAACTTCAAACCCATCTTCGGCAATATCTTCTAATAAAAACGCTTCATCATTTTCATCATCAAAGAATACCCATTCATTGTTTATATATTCTACATTACCGACTGTATGAGCACGGGGCTGGTTATATAAAATATGTTTACGTTGTATCATACACGATTTCTCCTTTATGAAAAGTAGTTATTCCTGTTATAGACAGTTCGTGCATTCTTTATAACTAGACACATCGAAACATAGGTGGGCATACAATAAAACACGTTTTACTGAGTGAGAATGCTATTCCATATGTGGATAGTAGGTTATCGTCAAGTTTGTCATTTTTTTGATCCGCACTCACAGGGTGGGGATTACTGCACGTTCAAGAAAAGAAATAAGATGGAAGGATGATTTATATGTGCGGGATTACAGGATGGGTGGATTATAAACGCTCATTAGAAGGAGAAAGAGATGTCGTTACGAAGATGGCTGAGACGTTAGCGAAACGCGGTCCAGATGATAATAAAGTTTGGATTAAAGGTAATGTCGCATTTGGGCATAAACGGTTAATCGTTGTTGATCCTGAGGGTGGTAAACAACCGATGACTTGTTTAAAAGATGAAACGAATTATGCCATTTGTTATAACGGTGAACTTTATAACACAGAAGACATTCGAAAGGAATTATTAAGAAGAGGATATACGTTCAAAGGTCATTCTGATACAGAAGTATTATTAGCTTCTTATATTGAATGGAAAGAAGAATGTGTCGATCATTTAAACGGTATATATGCGTTTGCAGTATGGGACGAACAGAAAGAACAAGTATTTATTGCGAGAGATCGATTAGGTGTAAAGCCACTTTTTTATAAATATGATAGCGGACGCTTATTATTTGGTTCGGAGTTAAAAGCGATATTGTCGCATCCAGATGTGAAGGCGGAAGTAACATTAGAAGGATTATCAGAAATATTCGGACTCGGACCGTCAAGAACACCTGGCCACGGTATTTATGCTGGTATAAAAGAATTACGTCCAGGTCATGCGATGACATTTTCAAAGAACGGTTTATGTATATGGAGATATTGGAATGTGGAAAGTAAAAAACATGAAGACTCCTTTGAAGAAACAGTAGAGAAAACACGCTTTTTATTACAAGATGCGATTACAAGGCAGCTCGTTTCTGATGTACCACTATGTACTTTTCTATCAGGCGGTGTAGATTCGAGCGCTATAACAGCAATTGCTGCGAAAGAATATGCAAGGTCAGGAAAAGGGCAATTACACACATATTCTGTTGATTATGAAGATAATGACAAATACTTTAAAGCGAATGCGTTTCAGCCAAATTCAGATGCTCCGTTTATTAATTTAATGACTGAGACATTTCAAACAACCCATCATCGCTGCGTCATTTCGAATGAACAATTAGCAGAGTATTTAACTGAAGCGGTACTCGTTCGTGATTTGCCTGGTATGGCAGATATCGATTCGTCATTATTATGGTTTTGCCGAGAGATTAAACAAGATTTTGTCGTTGGCTTATCTGGAGAATGTGCAGATGAAATATTTGGTGGATATCCGTGGTTTTATAGAGAAGATGATTTACAATCGAGTGCATTTCCGTGGATGCGTTCTACAGAGGCACGTGAACAACTTCTAAAAAAAGAATGGAGAAATAAACTAAATTTACAACAATATGTACAAAGGCGCTATGAGGAATCGATTCAAGAAGTTCCTATTTTAGAGGGGGAAAGTCCACTAGAAGCAAAAAGACGCCAATTATTTTATTTAAATATGGTATGGTTTATGACAACATTATTAGACAGAAAAGACCGTATGAGTATGGGGGCAAGTTTAGAAGTACGCGTTCCATTTGCAGATCATCGTCTTGTCGAATATGCGTGGAATATTCCTTGGGAAATGAAAATGTATAAAAACCGCGAAAAAGGTCTATTACGTAAAGCGTTAGAAGATGTACTCCCACATGACATCTTATATAGGAAGAAGAGTCCTTATCCGAAAACGCACAATCCACACTATACAAAGGCAGTAACGGTATGGCTTCAAAATCTATTAACAGATAAAGGTTCAATTTTACACGAACTATTTGATAAAGAGCAGTTGAGCGGATTGATTCAGTCTGGTGGCAGTGCATTTCAAACACCGTGGTTTGGTCAATTGATGACTGGGCCACAGCTTTTAGCTCATTTAGCACAAATTCATGTTTGGTTTAAAGAGTATGGGGTAAATATTAAAGAATAGGAGAAAAGCGGCTTGCAATTATGTAAGTCGCTTTTATTAAAGAAATTGTCATATAAAATTCAAAATCACCTTATAAATAATACTTAATTAGAATTATTATTTTGACGTACTTATTATTACTTGTTATAATTTGAAACAAACGTTCTGAAAAGGATTCTCATTTATAAAATTGAGGTGTTATATAGATGACAAAGGAAAAAATAGGTTTACTCGTAATGGCGTATGGAACACCAGAATCATTAGACGATGTAGAGGCATATTATACACATATCCGTCACGGACGTAAGCCATCAGAAGAAGCGCTTGAAGATTTAATTGGGCGCTATAAAGCGATTGGTGGAATTTCGCCGCTTGCAAAAATTACGAAAGAGCAGGCGCATAAATTAACAGATTCAATGAATAACATATTTACAGAGTATGAATTTACTTGTTACTTAGGTTTAAAACATACTGCGCCATTTATAGAAGATGCTGTAGAAGAAATGAAGCGAGATGGAATTGAGCAGGCGATTAGTATCGTATTAGCACCGCACTATTCTACATTTAGCATTAAAGCGTATAATGACCGTGCTATTCGTCTTTCAAAAGAAATCGGTGGTCCTGTGATTGAACCAATTGAACAATGGTACGATGAACCGAAGTTTATTTCGTATTGGACAGATCAAATAAAAGAAACATTTACAAAGATTGAAGATAAAGAGAAAACAGTTGTAATTTTTTCGGCGCATAGTTTGCCAGAAACAATTATTGCAGCAGGGGACCCTTATGTGGAGCAATTGCAGCATACAGCAGATTTAATTGCGGGGGCTGCCAATATTCAAAACTATACAACGGGTTGGCAAAGTGCTGGGAATACTCCAGATCCGTGGATTGGTCCAGATGTGCAAGATTTAACGAAAGATTTATATGAAGAGCATGGGTACGAATCTTTCATATATTGCCCAGTTGGCTTTGTGGCAGAGCATTTAGAAGTTTTATATGACAATGATTATGAATGTAAAGTTGTAACTGATGAATTAAATGCTAAATATTTTAGACCAAATATGCCGAATGCACAATCTGCATTTATCGACTGTTTGGCTGAAATTGTTTCCAAAAAAGTGAAGGAAATAGTTGACAAAGATTTAGTTTTAAATAATAATTAATTTATAATAATTTTAAATAAATAATAATTACTATGAAAGAAAGAGGAGGATCCCCCTAGATGAATCCAAATAATCGCTTAACAACAAACCAAGGTGCTCCAGTTGGAGACAACCAAAATTCTCGTACAGCTGGTCGTCGTGGACCAGTATTATTAGAAGACTATCATTTAGTAGAAAAACTTGCACACTTTGATCGTGAACGTATTCCGGAGCGTGTTGTGCATGCACGTGGTGCAGGTGCTCACGGTGTATTCGTAACGAAAAATAGCATGAAGCCATATACGAAAGCAGCATTTTTACAAAATGAAGGAACTGAAACACCTGTATTTGTTCGTTTTTCAACGGTTATTCATGGTCAAGGTTCTCCGGAAACAGCTCGTGACCCACGCGGTTTCGCAGTTAAATTTTATACAGAAGAAGGAAACTACGATATCGTAGGTAATCATTTACCAGTTTTCTTCATTCGTGATGCAATTAAATTCCCTGACATGGTTCATTCTTTAAAACCAGCACCGGATACAAATATTCAAACGCCAGATCGTTATTGGGATTTCATGACGTTAACTCCAGAGTCTACACATATGATGACATGGGTATTTTCTGATTATGGTACACCAGCAAGCTATCGTGAAATGGAAGGTTTCGGTGTCCATTCATTTAAATGGATTAATGAAGAAGGTAAAATTGTTTATATTAAATACCACTGGAAACCGCAGCAAAGTGTACGTAACTTAAATGCGAAAGAAGTGCAAGAAGTGCAGGGGAAAGACTTCAATCATGCAACTCGTGATTTGTTCGACGCAATCGAAAAAGGAAATCATCCAAAATGGGATTTACACGTACAAGTTATGCAACTAGATGAAATGGATTCTTTAGACTTTGATCCACTAGATCCAACGAAAGTATGGCCAGAAGATCGCTTCCCGTTAATTGAAGTAGGGACAATGACGTTAAATCGTAATCCGAAAAACTTCTTTGCAGAAGTAGAACAAGTAGCGTTCTCTCCAAGTGCAACTGTAAATGGTATTGAACCATCGGAAGATAAATTATTACAAGGTCGTTTATTCTCTTACCCAGATACACAGCGTTATCGTCTTGGTGCAAATTACTTGCAAATTCCTGTAAACTGCCCATATGCAGCTGTTCATAACCAACAACGTGATGGTGCGATGCAAATGAATCAAAACCCATCTACAATCAACTACGAACCGAGCCGTCATGCAGAGAATCCAGTTGAAGACAAAGCTTACCGCGATTCGACTATGAAAGTAGAAGGCTATGTATCTCGTGAAAAAATCGAGAAACCAAATGACTTTAAACAAGCAGGTGAGCGTTACCGTTCATTCTCTAAAGAAGAGCAAGATAACTTAATTGCAAACTTAACAAATGACTTGAAAGACGTAAATGAACGCACGAAATTACTAGCTGTTTGTAACTTCTTCCGTGCAGATCAAGAATACGGTATGCGTTTAGCGCAGGCGTTAAATGTTGATATTACGCAATATGTAGGAAATGCTCCAAAATAAATAGGAAAAGACGACCGGGTTTCGGTCGTCTTTTTTGTATAACGTTATGTGGGGTATTTTGCTTGTAAATTATGTCGGAATTTGTTTGTAAATCGATATGTTGTGTCGGACCGTTGATATATTGAAAGAAACAATCGATATATTTGAAAAATCGTTGATATATCCAAAAAACCGTTGATATATTTACATTTATACTATGTGGGGTATGTTGCCTAGTACGCAAAAAAGAGATGCAATCTACTATCAATAGATTGCATCTCTTTTTTAGTTTACTCGCTCTGCATGTTCATAAGCCTTCTCGCCATGCATTGAAATATCAAGACCCATGTGTTCTTCGTGTTCATCGACGCGAACGGGGAGGAAGAAGTTGATCGCTTTAATAATGGCATACGTCATGATGATCGTGAATGCATATGTTGCGCCAATCGCTATAAGTTGTTTAAACAGTAACGCGGCATTTCCGTAAAATAATCCGTTTGCGCCATCCCCGTTTACGGCAGTAGTTGCAAATAGTCCTGTTGCAATACCGCCCCAAGTTCCTCCGATGCCGTGGCATCCAAAGGCATCAAGTGTATCGTCATACCCGAATTTTGTTTTTAGGAAGAAAACGGCGCCGAAGCATATTATACCACCAATTGCTCCGATAAGAAGGGCGGAGAAAGGTGTAACGAACCCGCAGGCTGGTGTAATAGCTACTAGACCAGAAACAACTCCGCAAGCAGCTCCCATCGCGGTCGGTTTTGATTGGAAGAACCATTCAGAAAGCATCCAAGTTAGAGCGGAGGCAGCAGCGGCTATATTTGTATTAGTAAATGCAGTTAAAGCTACGTCGTTTAAGGATAATGCGCTGCCAACGTTAAAACCGAACCAGCCAAACCATAATAAGCCTGCGCCTAACATTGTAAATGGCAAATGGTGAGGAGAAGAACCATTTATGTTTTTTCGTTTTCCAAGGAAAATAGCTAATACAAGACCGGCAACTCCGGAAGTGATGTGAACGACATTTCCGCCAGCGAAGTCTAGTGCACCAAGTTCCCTTAGCCACCCACCGAGGCCCCATACCCAATGAGCGACAGGATTGTAAACGATTGTTGTCCATAGAAGGATAAAAATAAGAAAGGCAGAAAATCGCATTCTTTCAGCGAATGCACCTGAAATTAAAGCTGGAGTTAAAATGGCGAACATGAGTTGAAACATCATAAATAAATTGTGAGGAATAGTAGATGAGTAGTCTGGATTTGGTGCGTAGGTAACTCCGTTTAGACCGAACCAATCAAGTGTACCGATAAGTCCGTGCCAATCTGGCCCGAATGATAAAGAATAGCCGATAACAATCCATTGAATCGAAACGATAGCCATTGCACTATAACTATGCATCGTTGTACTGAGTACGTTTTTGCTACGAACCATACCTCCATAAAAAAGTGCCAATCCTGGTGTCATCAACATGACCATTACTGTCGTCACAAACATAAAAACCGTATCTCCCATATTCATGATCTCTCCTCCTGGAATGTTAGAAAAAATAACATCTATTTGTTATGTTTCATATCATATTCGAAATAAAACTAAAAATCAACTAAAAATTCAGAAAATTACATACGTGATGTCATAAAATCTAACATAGATTATTTTGTGAGAATTGAAATCGGCATATGCGTTTCACTTGGATAATTGGTATAATATTCTTACAATTAAAAAATTGGGGGATGCGTGTGGGAAAAATATGGACTAGGAAACTATTCATTTGTTTTTGCTTAGCTGTTGTTTTGTTTGTACCAATACATACTTTTGCAGACGAAAAAAGAGAGTGGCGAGATGAGGTTATATACTCCATTATGATTGATCGCTTCAATAATGGAGAACCGAAAAATGACAAACAGTTAGAAGTTGGTAATTTAGAAGGGTATCAAGGCGGGGATATAAGAGGAATTATAAAAAGGTTGGATTACATAAAAGAAATGGGTTTTACTACCGTTATGCTTTCGCCACTTTTTGAAAGTGGAAAGTACGATGGATTAGACGTGCGAAATTTTAAAAAGGTAAATGAACATTTCGGGACAGAAAATGATGTGAAAGAACTTGTAAAAGAAGCTCAGGCAAAAGGAATGAAAGTTGTATTTCAATTTCCGCTTGGAGAAAACGAACAACAGGTAATTGACGCAATGAAATGGTGGATAAAAGAAGTTGATTTAGACGGAAGTTATGTTATACATAGTGAAAAAAAGCCGCGTTCCTTTTGGGATAACGCGCAAAAAGATATGCAAGTGATAAAGAAAGATTTTCGTATTATGACAAAGGAGGATAGCGAATACAACGAAAAAATAGTAGAATCGTTTTCCAAAGCGGATGTATCGGTGAAATCGTTATACGATGTGAGTAAAAAAGAAGGAGAATTTGTTACGTTCTTAGATGATCAAGAAACAAAAAGATATGCGCGTATTGCAAAAGAAAATATGTATTATCCGCCATCACGTTTAAAACTGGCGCTTACATATCTGTTAACATCACCTGGAATTCCGAATTTTTATTACGGAACTGAAATTGCATTAGATGGAGGAAGTGTACCCGATAATAGACGATTAATGGATTTTAAGTCAGACGAAAAATTTATGCAGCACATAACAAAACTAGGTGAACTTAGACAGGCGAGACCGTCTTTACGACGCGGTACGTTTGAGCTATTGTATGATAATAGCGGGATGAGCATACTAAAACGAAAATATAAAAATGAAGTAACTTTAGTAGCAATTAATAATACGAAAGAAACACAAAAAGTCTCCTTACCTGCAAGTACGATTGGTGAAAAACAAGAGTTAAGAGGATTGTTAGAGGATGAAATTATAAGAGAGGAAAATGGGGGATTTTATCTCGTTTTAAAGCGTGAAGAATCAAACGTGTATAAAGTTAACGGAGAAACAGGTGTGAATTGGTTATTTATCTCCTTAATCGTTGGTGTGAATGTATTATTTATTGCGTTTTTAATTGCAGTTAAAAGGAAACGTAGATGAGAAGTTGCTCGTTCTATGTTCATGTCTTCTTATTGTATTTGTTTGTTCGGTGGGGCAATAGTGTTTATTCTGTTGATATGAAATTTCTTAAGAGAAACGATACGAAAATGAAAACTTCTCTAATGAGAGGGGGTTCCAGGTTAGGGAGAAAGTCTTCTTCCTAGCCTGTTTTTGTGTCAATACGGATAGAGAAAGATCTTTGGAACGAACGATAATTGCAACTATATTAATTTTATATTACATTAAAAATTAGAGAATACTCTTATACTAATATAGTGCTAAATAGTAGGTGGGAAAATGGAATTTTACGATTTGGGTATTACCATTAAAGAGCTTAGAATTAAAAAAAATATATCACAATCCGAATTATGTCATGGAATATGTTCGCAAAGTCAAATTAGCAAAATAGAAAAAGGTATGATTTATCCATCTAGTATATTGTTATATCAATTATCAGAAAGACTTGGTATTGACCCGAATAATATATTTGCATTAACTCAAAACAAAAAATTTAAATATGTAGAAAATGTAAAATACGTAATAAAAGATTGCTTAAAGCAAAAACAATATAAAGAACTTTATGAAATAGTGAAAAAAGAGAAAGATGAAAAAAATTTCCAAGCAAAAGAAGATAAACAATTTCTCCTATGGCATGAAGCAATTGCTGTATTTGAGGTGAACAGATCCATAAAAACTGCTTTAAAACTTTTAAATAATGCATTAAAACTAACTTTAACCAATGTTGATTTTTTATCAGAAAGAGAAATAGATATTATGCAGACAATGTCTATATTTTATGCGGAAAATAAAGAATATGATAAAAGTATTACTATATTAGGAAGATGTTTAACTAATTTTAATAAGTTAGATTTTCCGAGAGATAAAGCGATTAAATTAAAAATCATTTTTAATTTAGCGAAATGTTTAGGTATGACCTATCAATATGAAGAAGCGGTAAAATACATTGATAAGGGCATCAAATTAGCTATTAATCTAAATACTTTATACTTATTAGGTGAACTGTACTATTTAAAAGGATGGAATTTATTAAGATTTAAACAACAGAATGAAGAAGATATTGCAAATAACATGAAAAAAGCATTATTTATATTTGAACTAACAGAAAAAGAAACTCTGATAAAAATGGTTAAAGAAAAATATTTTGAAAATCAAACTGAAAAAAGCCACTCATAATTCATTTGGAAATCACTTGAAATATAATAAAACCTACAGGGGAAATCCCTGTAGGTTTTATACTTATAAACTTGCTTCTAAAATATTAGTGTTTAATATAAGAGTGTCCTTAACGTACTTTTTTATTTTGAAGTCTGCATCTTTATTAACAATTTATGCTTCTTTTTAACTCCATCCAAATATGATTAAAATTAAGATGGTTCAAGTCGGAGGAAGGCACTTTGATGTGTCTTTTCTTATGACTTTTATCATTAACTATTTAATGTTTTTTAAATGATTACATGACATAGTTTTTTTGTACCAAGCTTTGTTGATACAGTTAGACTTATCCGTTAGTGTATTCGTATTATTAGAACATCCTACAGTATTTAGGGAGAATGTGGCCAATAAAAACCATAATATTAATTTCTTCATATAACCACTTCTAACTCTTTTTTAATTAACATTTTTTAAGATCCTTATTAATTTTACATTATATTAAAGGTTGGGAAATATTCTTATACTCATAAATTGTTACGTTTTGGCGGGAAGAGGAATTATAAGTTACAGCGATTTTTAAGATGACTTTGGCCTAGGATGTAATTACTAAGAAAAGTAATTCAAATCGAAGGGGAAACGTCTTAAATTGTCTTTTTTTTTATTTTCAATAAGGTCTGCTAAATGCATGTATGAAACAAATTCTACAATAAGGCCTAGTTTAATCATGCATTCACTTGTGAAGTATTCGTATAGTTAGACTCTGTTCACTTAGCAATTTTCACCGCAGATGCCTTTTTTCTATGGCTTGTTCTTGTAATATTGTCTCTACAAAACTAAAAAGAAAACTCCTCTAATTAAGAGGAGTTTTCTTTTTAGCGGTAGTTAATGAACTGTACGTCGATTGGTAAATCAGCGCTACGAACAGCTGCAATTACTGCTTGTAAGTCATCACGGCTTTTCGCTGTAACACGTACTTGATCGTCTTGTACTTGTGTTTTTACTTTTAATTTCATTTCTTTAATGATGTTGTTAATTTTTTTAGCGTTATCTTTATCGATACCTTGTTGAAGTGTTGCGCGTTGGCGAACAGTGTTGCCAGTTGCAGCTTCAACTTTTCCGTAATCTAAGTTCTTAATTGGAACGTTACGTTTTACAAGTTTAGAAATTAAAACGTCTTTTACTTGGTCTAATTTGAACTCGTCGTCAGAAGTTAAAACTAGTACTTCTTTTTCTAATTTAATATCACTTTTACTTCCTTTAAAGTCATATCGGTTTTGGATTTCTTTTAATGCGATATTAATTGCGTTTGTTACTTCAGGTAATTCTACTTTCGAAACGATGTCAAAAGAACTATCTTTTGCCATAGTTAGCACCTCCAAATAAATTTCTAATCTTGTTATGTACTGTACATACTAAAGTATAGCTGAAAACGAGTCTAGACTTAAGTGTTTTCATACTTATATTCATGTAACCTCACTTTATTATAGTGAATTTTGGGCAGTTGGACAAATACAGGAAAAATCATGTTATAATTAACTTTTGTTTGGAATGATAAAAAAGATAATTTTATATATATAGAAGGGAATTAAAAAATATGTATTTGCAAATAGGATCGATTGAACAGGTAACTGTTTTACGCGAAACGGAAATTGGATATATGGTTGGGAATGAAGAAGAAGAAATTTTCCTACATAAAAACGAAGTAGCTGGAGAAATTGAAGAAGGCGATACGATTGATGTATTCTTATACCTTGATCACCAAAATCGTATTTCAGCAACAATGAAGGAGCCAATTATTACAACGTATGATTGGAACTGGGTAAAGGTTGTAGAAGTCATTCCTAGTTTAGGTGTGTTTGTTGATATTGGTGTATCAAAAGATATACTAATTCCAGCTGATGAGTTCCCGATTTATATGCCGGTATGGCCAGAAGTAGGCGACGAATTATATTGTACGTTAAAATTAACGAATCGTGATCGTTTAATTGCTCTTCCGGCAAGAGACAGTGATATGCAAGAAATTATCGTAGATGCAACGCCATCTATGCGTAATAAAAACGTAAATGGACGTGTATATCGTTCTCTTCAAGTTGGTTCATTCGTACTAACTGATGAGCATTTCCGTGCTTTCTTACACCATACAGAAAGAAAAGAACAAGTCCGCATCGGGGAGCGTGTAACGGGCCGTATTATTGACGTGAAAGATGATGGTACAATTAACATTTCACTTCTTCCTCGTAAAGAAGAAGGAATGGAAGACGATGCGGCAGTAATTTATGCATATATGGAAGAACGAGGCGGAGCAATGCCGTTTTGGGATAAGAGCCATCCAGAAGATATTAAAGAACGCTTTAACATGAGTAAAGCTGCATTTAAGCGCGCACTTGGTAAGTTGATGAAAGAAGAAAAAGTTTACCAAGAAGAAGGTTGGACTTACTTTAAGAAATAAGATAGAAGATTAAAAAGCACACCCTTATTTTTAAAAAAATAAGGGTGTGCTTTTTTTAATTTCCTTGCGGAGAAACAAGAGTAAATGTATCTTTCAACTCACTATCGTTTATTTTAATATTTGCCTTTTTTAATTCCTCTTGTAACAATTTTTTGCTGAATACAGGATCAGCAGTACGTTCTTCCTCTAAGTTTTTGCGAATAGAGTTTTTTACTTCATCGTAAGGTTTTAAATCTTTTTTATCAGTTAATTTAATAACGTGATAACCGTTTGATGATTTTACGGGGTTGCTAATTTGTCCAACATTTAGTTTGTAGGCAGCCGTTTCGAATTCAGGAGCCATTGTACCTGAATTGAAGTATCCAAGGTCTCCGCCTTTATCTTTTGATAGTAGATCTTGTGATTCTTGTTTTGCTAATTCTTCAAATGAAGCACCAGCATCTAGTTTACTCTTTATTTCTTTCGCTTCATTTTCGTCACTTACTAAAATGTGACTCGCTTTAATTTCTGGCTTATAGTGGTCTTTTACGTCTTTCTCTGTAATGCTTTTCTTAATCGCTTCATTCATAGCAAGTTTGAACTTAATTTGATTTTTAAAATCCTCTTCATCTTTTAAACCATTATTTTCTAATACTTTTTTGAATTGATCTCCATATTGTTTTTTTACTTTTTCTACTTCTTTATTTACCTCTTCATCAGGTACTTTATATTTTTTTGTGATGACGTCTTGTGCCATCATTTCGTATAGCATGTCTTTTCCGTAACGATCTTTCAATTGTTTTTCGAAGTTATCCTTTGTAATGGTCGAGTCTGTTGCTGTAGCGACTGTAGCTGAGCCATTTTTTTGTTCGCAAGCAGATAGCATCAATATACTTATTAGTGCAGTAATAATGAAAATATGTTTCCCTCTCATGCCAACACCTCATCCGAATATGTTATCGCTATTGTAGAATATAGAAGTGAACATGAAGTGAATTTTTAATGTTTTTTTCCTTTAAAATGTAAAAAAGTACATCAACATAATTGTTGATGTACGATGGAATCAAAGGTGATCGGTCTTTTTAGAGTATGCACGTTTACCTTGCTCTATATTTTTTTGTTCTTGCTCATTTTTTTGTGCGCGTTTTGCATTATTATCGCGTGCTTTTTTGTCGTTATCACTCGTATGTGGCATATGTATCAACTCCATTTCTAAACGTTGTACGTTTATCATTTCCTTTTTCGTAAAGACTATGTATAGCGGTGCATTTATGAAGGGTAAAGGTGGATTCCAAATGGATTTGAAGTTGAATTATACTGAACTTATAAAGAAGTTAATCGTTGTAATCATCGCAGGTTTATTAAACGCGATTGGGATGAATTTATTTTTAACGCCAGCAAAAGTGTATGCGAGCGGCTTTGCTGGATTGTCTCAATTATTATCACAAATATTAGGTGATTTTTTATCGATTCACATATCTACGGGAGTATTGTTTAGCTTATTTAATATTCCTGTCGTTATTTTAGCGTGGAAAAAGGTTGGAAAGGCCTTCACCTTTTTTAGTTTTCTTTGTGTTATATTTATGACTCTGTTTCTAGAAATCATCCCTGTTAGAGCGGTTTCGAATGATATTATATTAAATGCGATTTTTGGCGGGATTATTTCGGCAATTGGAGTAGGGATTGCTTTAAAGTGGGGTGCTTCTACAGGTGGATTAGATATTATCGCCATGATTTTATCAAAAATAAAAGATAAGCCTGTCGGTACATACTTTTTCTTTTTTAATGCAATTATCATTATCGCTGCTGGCTATGTATATGGATGGGAAAAAGCGTTATATACGTTAGTGACTTTATATGTATCAACGAGAATTATTGATGCAATTCATACTCGTCATGTAAAGATTACAGCATTAATTGTTACGAAGAATGGGGCGGACGTAAGAAAGGCGATTCACTCGCGATTAGTAAGAGGAATTACAACGATACCAGCAACAGGTGCTTATACGAATGAAAATAAAGAAATGTTAATGATGGTTATTACCCGTTACGAGTTATACGAATTAGAGAGGATTATTAAACAAGTGGACCCAGGTGCATTTACAAATATACTGCAAACAGTTGGGGTGTTCGGATTGTTTCGGAAAGATTAAAGAGGACCAAAGTTGGTCCTCTTTTTTAATGTACATTCGTAATGTTTTGCAATTGCTCTTGCATTTCACGGAGCTGAACTTTTTCAGCAGTTGAAGAGTTTGCGTAAGCGGATTGCAAAGCATTTTTTGCTCTATACACGAGATCTTGTTGCTCAGTACCGCTTGAACAAGATACGGCATTTTCAACAGCATCTCTAGCTTGTTGGAATAGTAAGTTCCCCATTTAAACCCCTCCAAAAGAAGAGTTACTTCTTGCCTTTTCTGCCTCAGCTAATGTACCTCTGTACGGGAATCTTGCATCATGCTTCATAACAGCATCGGCTCCTTGTTGGATAAAACGTTTTGATTTGTTCTTTTTACCCATTCGAAAAACCCCCTTTATTTAGCTGAAAACAATCGACGCGATGTCTTATGCGTCTACTTATAGTATGGGCATTTGGCAGGAAACTATAAGTAGGGAATTTTTAGATTACAACCCAAGAACCTCTTCTAAATATAAAGCAATACCATCTTCTTCGTTCGTTAACGTAGTATGGTTTGCGAGTGATTTTAATTCAGGGATGGCATTTCCCATTGCGATGCCGTGACCAGCAAATTCAATCATTTCAAAATCATTATCTTCGTCACCGAAAGCGATAATTCGCTCTTGTGGAATGTTGTAATGACTAGAAATTTTTTGTAATCCGACCGCTTTATTTAATCCGCTTTTTACAATTTCAATAATCGGCCAAGGTGCACCCCATTTTCTATGGTCGATTACTTCCGCATGCATATCAGTTAAATGTTGACGAATTGCAGTAGAATGCTCGTCATGTGCGTCAATTAATAAGCAAGTTGGATGGTCATTTAAAATATTTAATAAGTCTCCTGTAAAAATCTTAGGAGAACCGAATTCGAAAATGTGTTTTTTATCTTCATCAATTTCACGAACATACACATCATCCATAACTTCAGCGTATATATTTTTTACGCCGAAATCAAAACAAGCTCGTACAATTTCTTGCGCTGTTGCTAGCTCAAGAGGAGAGTGATGTATACCCCAGTTTGAATCAAGAGGATGGTGCACGTACGCACCGTTAAAGTTTACGATAGGTGTATTCAGACCTAGTTCTTTATAGTAATCATAACTAGCGCGGAATGGACGTCCTGTTGAAATAACGACAACGTGTCCTTGTTCCTTTGCTTTTGCAATTGTATGTTTCGTTCGAGTGGAAATTATTTTGTTGTCTGTTAATAAAGTGCCGTCTAAGTCTAATGCGATTAAATGTTGTTTGTTCATAATTTCACCTCTTATAATAATTTTTTTGTTTCTATCTGTATTTCCGTTTTTAATATGCAGAAATAAGAGGTTAGACTGGGTGAGACCACCATAGATGGAGATTTCACTATATATCCATCTTACGTCGCGAAGTACTACGGTGTCTACTATTTCTCGTTGGAAATTAAGAAAAGTCAACATCTTTTTAGAAAGTTCAAATAATATTTCTTTCATTATGTACAAAATGTGAAAAGGGTTACATTGCTCGTATGATGAGGCATATAATGAACATGTAATCTTCTCGTATATGTTTGACTCTCCTTTGAAACTAGCCTAGAGTAGGTTGGTTTCTTTTTTTCTACAGATAGGAAAGGAATTCCTTCCTAAGCTTGTGTCATTCATGTATATGTACAAGAATGAGATGTAGTACTTGTTTCCTAAACATGACAGAAAACCTTTCTTTTAAAATGGATATACTAATGAGGCAAGACGTCATGGAAGGAGAATGAAGATGGGACAAAATCGCAGGTTTCGTTCTGGACAAAAAGCGCCAAATGATGGCATTTACGTAGAAATTGGTGAAACGGGAAGTATGGTAAAAAATCCGCAAATGGTACAATTAACTGCCGGTGAAAAGTTTCCAGATAACACGAATCATAACCGCCAGTGGACATATAAAAGAAAACCGTAACAGAAGCCGCAATCTTTATTGCGGCTTTTTTGTTGTTACATAATGTAGTTTCATTTATCGTACTTTTTTTAATAGCATAATGAATGCTCCTTTTTTCTTTTTCCAATAATAAGTTTGAAAATGCATAGGCGAATTTATTGTATAAAAAAGTCAGTTGGCGTATAATTAAATCAAAAGTCAAAGAAAGTCAAACATTTGGAGGGCTGTAAAGATGGACTTAAATCAAATGACAACAAAAACACAAGAGGCGATTATGAGTGCCCAATCTTTAGCGGTATCTCATCATCATCAAGAAGTAGATACTGTTCATCTCTTGTTTACATTATTAGAAGAGCAAGATGGGTTAGCAGTGCGTATTTTTCAAAAAATGAATGTCGATATAGAAGCGTTAAAGCAAGGCGCCGAAAGTTTAATTAAGAAAAAGCCTTCTGTAACGGGAAGCGGTGCAGAAGTAGGCAAATTATATATAACAGGTGCTCTGCAACAACTATTTGTAAGAGCAGGAAAAGAAGCAGAGAAATTGCAAGATGACTACATTTCAGTGGAACATGTATTGTTTGCTTTTTCTGAAGAAAAAGGCGATATCAATCAATTATTTACAAGATTTCATATTACGAAAGATAACTTATTACAGTCTTTAATGACAGTTCGGGGGAATCAAAGAGTGACTAGTCAAAATCCAGAAGCAACTTATGAAGCGTTAGAAAAATATGGCCGTGATTTAGTGGCAGAAGTGAGAGCAGGGAAAATTGATCCTGTTATTGGCCGGGATAGTGAAATCCGACGTGTCATTCGCATTCTTTCACGTAAAACGAAAAACAACCCTGTTTTAATTGGTGAGCCAGGTGTTGGTAAAACAGCAATCGTTGAAGGGTTAGCGCAGCGTATTGTGAAAAAAGATGTACCTGAAGGGCTAAAAGATAGAACGATCTTCGCGTTAGATATGAGTGCGCTCGTAGCTGGTGCGAAATTCCGTGGTGAGTTCGAAGAGCGTCTGCAAGCTGTATTAAATGAAATTAAAAAGAGTGAAGGGCGTATTTTATTATTTATTGATGAACTTCATACAATCGTTGGCGCCGGTAAAACAGAAGGTGCGATGGATGCAGGGAATATGTTAAAACCGATGCTTGCTCGCGGTGAACTACACTGTATTGGGGCGACGACATTAGATGAATATCGTAAATATATTGAGAAAGACCCGGCGTTAGAAAGACGTTTCCAACAAGTATTAGCAGAAGAACCAACTGTTGAAGATACAATTTCCATTTTACGTGGTTTAAAAGAGCGTTTTGAAATTTATCATGGTGTAAATATTCATGACCGCGCGATTGTAGCAGCATCAGTTTTATCAGATCGATATATTTCGGACCGTTTCTTACCAGATAAAGCAATTGATCTTGTCGATGAAGCGTGTGCAACAATTCGTACAGAAATCGATTCTATGCCGACAGAATTAGATGAAGTAACGCGTCGTATTATGCAGTTAGAAATTGAGGAAGCAGCTCTTGGAAAAGAAACAGATCGTGGTAGCCAAGAACGTCTTAAAACGTTGCAACGTGAACTATCAGATTTAAAAGAAGTTGCAAGTGGTATGAGAGCGAAATGGGAGAAAGAAAAAGAAGACATTCACAAAGTTCGTGACTTACGTGAACATTTAGAACGTCTGCGCCGTGAATTAGAAGAAGCAGAAGGTAATTACGATTTAAATAAAGCAGCCGAACTTCGTCACGGGAAAATTCCAGCAATTGAAAAAGAGTTAAAAGAAGCGGAAGAAATGGGCGCGCATAATAAACAAGAAAATCGTTTATTACGTGAGGAAGTAAGTGAAGAAGAAATTGCAGATATTGTTTCACGCTGGACTGGTATTCCTGTTGCTAAACTCGTTGAAGGTGAACGCGAGAAATTACTACGCTTAGAGCAAATCTTATCAGAGCGTGTCATCGGACAAGAGGAAGCAGTAAGCTTAGTATCAGACGCGGTTCTTCGTGCTCGCGCTGGTATTAAAGATCCGAACCGCCCGATTGGTTCCTTCATTTTCTTAGGCCCTACGGGTGTT
Source organism: Bacillus cereus group sp. BfR-BA-01355 (assembly GCF_022663675.1). NCBI lineage: Bacteria > Bacillati > Bacillota > Bacilli > Caryophanales > Bacillaceae > Bacillus > Bacillus cereus group sp. BfR-BA-01355. Next base: position 9,555 of record NZ_JAKUFY010000014.1, on the reverse strand, counting down.
GGTAAAACAGAACTTGCAAAAACGTTAGCGCAGTCTTTATTCGATAGTGAAGAGCAAATGATTCGTATTGATATGTCTGAGTATATGGAGAAACACGCAGTGTCACGCTTAATTGGTGCACCTCCTGGATATGTAGGATATGAAGAAGGCGGTCAATTAACAGAAGCGGTAAGACGTAAACCATATTCCGTTATTTTATTAGATGAAATTGAAAAAGCACATCCAGAAGTATTCAACATTTTATTACAAATGTTAGATGATGGACGCATTACAGATTCGCAAGGACGTACAGTGGACTTTAAAAACACAGTTATTATTATGACTTCAAATATTGGATCTGCTCATTTACTAGATGGATTAGAAGAAGATGGCTCGATTAAAGAGGAATCAAGAGACCTTGTAATGGGGCAATTAAGAGGACATTTCCGCCCTGAATTTTTAAACCGTGTTGATGAAATTATTTTATTTAAACCTCTTACAACGAATGAAATTAAAGGTATTGTTGATAAAATTGTAAAAGAATTACAAGGGCGTTTAGCTGACCGTCACATTACAGTAGAATTAACAGACGCAGCAAAAGAATTCGTTGTAGAAGCTGGCTTTGATCCGATGTATGGAGCTCGTCCATTAAAACGATACGTACAACGTCAAGTGGAAACGAAATTAGCGCGAGAATTAATTGCAGGAACAATTACTGACAATAGTCACGTAGTTGTCGATGTAGAAAATAACGAATTAGTTGTTCATGTGAAATAAAAATAAAAAAGAGTTCGGATAAAATCCGGACTCTTTTTTTAGTGTTGTTCTACTGGCTCGTTTGGAATTGCAGCTGAAATCGCTAGTACTAATATAGCAAGAACAACTGAGAAAATAGACGCTTGGTTAAAGTCGTATGTACCGCCAGTCATAGAGCCGATTACATAGCTCATCATATGTACAAGTAAGAACGACCAAATTAATGCCCAAATGAAACGCATATTTTACACCTCTATTCGTTCAATCTGTCCTTATTGTAACACAATTGAAAAAAGAATATAGAAAAATATTTGTAGATTTTTCAACGCAAATTTGCATTCCGTTCATACATTATAAAAGAGTGGTTTTATATGTTTAGAAAATAAGGCGGGGGAAAAATGAGTATTACGGAACGTTTTTTTTACTTAGAAAAAGAACCATGTGTCATTTATTTACCGGAGAAGCCAAATGGATTTTCGGTTATGCTCCTCGGTGATTACAACTACTTTATTGAGAATGGTACAAGTTTATGGACACAGCATGCGGGAAGATCTTATTTTTTACATGGCCTTATTGAGGAAGGCTACACAGTCTTTTCTTCTAATTTATACGGAAGGCACTGGGGAAACGACCAATCTGTTCGTCTAGCAAAACGTTTATATGATGTTGTTTTGAGAAAAGAGACGTTAAATGCGAAAATGCACATAATGGCAGATGGTATGGGTGCGCTTGTAGCACTTGAAATGATGAACAAATACCCTGAATGTATTCGTTCTGTCATTATGTTGAATCCATGTTTAGATTTACCAGAATATGTGGAATTTGAGAAAGAGCATAAGTTTTTTTACAAAAGATTAGTGAAGGAATTAAGTTTGGCGTATGATGCCAAAGAAGAAGAGTTAGATTTAAAAATAAATAAGAAATCATTTACGCTTCTGCCATCTTGTGTACCTGTCAAAGTTTTCGTATCAACACAAGAAAAAAGAGGAAGAAAACAACAGTTGCGTAAATATGAGAAAATGAGGCAATTAAATCAATGCGATACTTCTGTCTTGTTCCATCTGCAAGATGTGAAATATAAAATGGTTAGGCAAACGACTGATTTCTTTAAAAAATATGAAGAAGAATTGTGAAGCTCCCATATACATAAATGAGGAGCTATTTGTTTCAAGGAGAAAGGGTTGGTGGTATGGAACGCGTGCTGATAATAGGTGCACTTACGTTTGTAGGTTATCACCTTGTGAATAAAATGATCGCAGAAGAAGTAGAAGTGTATGGTCTTGATTTTGATGAATTCAATAGTATGACCAAAATTAATGAAGAGAAGTTATTGTTAATTGGGCGAAATGCGTTATTTACGTATTATTCGATAAGAGATGAAGATGGATGGAGATTAGTAGAGGAAGAGAGATTCGATACTGTTTACTTTTGCTTATATGAGCCAAATCAGCAATGTGGATTTCGGAATGAAAGAGTCATATTACAATATTTAAAGCGAATTATAAGAATGTGTGAAGAACAAAAATTGAAGTTAAATTTAATTTCTTCTATTGAAGTAGGTAGTACAGATGAATCGGAAAATAAGCGCATATTTTTGAAAGTAGAAGAAGGATTGAAAAAAGGGGATTTACAATATAGTGTATTTCGAGTTCCTACATTATATGGACCGTGGCAACCGTCTTTTATGATGTATCATCAGCTCATTTTATCAGAACTGGATGAGAAAGAGTGCTATTATGCGAGTGAGGAAAACGGAAGTGATCTACTGTACGTGGAAGATGTATGTGAATACTTATGGGAAAATGGAATGAACGAGCAGCATCTCGGTATATACAATTTGCTTAGTGGTAAAAAGTCATTATGGAAAAAAGGTATGAACCTTTTACGCGCGGATGATAAAGTAAATAAAAATAATAACGAAGTAAGAGATGAGGCTATCGAGGTAATTTCGATAAAAAGAAATACTCCGTTAGAATACGGTTTAAATAAGCAACTGGCACACATGAAAAAATATAAAGAGTTATACGAAGGGTAGCACGCGTGTTACACTATTGTATGTGAAAGTTTTAATGGAGAGGAAGAGTATAATATGAACGAAAAAAGCATGCAGTTTTTACAAATCGCAATGAAGCATTTACCAGAAGCAAAGGCCATTTTAGATGATAATGGAATTGCGCTTGATATGGAGAAAGCACAACCAGTATTAGAGTTATTGATGAAAGTTATGAACGAAGCATATGAGCTTGGGAAAGCAGATCAACAATAAAACCCTTTCTTTTTGAGGAGAAAGAGGCTCGAACCGTCGAGAGAAGCGGTTCGAGCCTTTTTATATTTCAAAAGAAACAGGGAAGGTATGTTTCTGTTTCTTTTAATAAACAATAAAGTGAATAATGCCTAGCTTTATGTTTTAGCTGAAATATATTCTAGACAAAAATACATTTATGTTTTAAAATTAGTACCAAGTCATAATAATTGATATAAAACGGAGGGCTGCGATGTGAACGTGGGCATTTTAGGGATCGGAAGATATGTGCCGGAAAAAGTAGTCACAAATCACGATTTAGAGAAGATAATGGATACATCCGATGAATGGATTCGTACGAGAACGGGAATTGCCGAAAGACGCATTGCCGATGATACAATAGATACTTCGTATATGGCCGTAGAGGCTGCTAAAAAAGCACTTGAAGATGCAGGGGTTAGCGGAGAAGATATCGATCTTATTTTGGTGGCGACAGTAACACCAGATCGTGCGTTTCCAGCAGTAGCTTGTGTCATTCAAGAAGCGATTGGAGCGAAACATGCAGCTGCAATGGATGTAGGTGCAGCATGTGCTGGTTTTATGTACGGAATGATTACAGCGCAGCAATTTATTCAAACGGGAACTTATAAAAATGTATTAGTAGTTGGTAGTGATAAACTATCTAAAATTGTAGACTGGAATGATCGAAATACAGCGGTACTATTTGGAGACGGAGCCGGTGCTATCGTAATGGGAGCTGTTTCAGAAGGAAGAGGCGTTCTATCTTTCGAATTAGGAGCAGACGGAAGTGGCGGTAAGCATCTTTATCAAGACGAGTATGTTATGATGAATGGCAGAGAAGTGTTTAAATTTGCCGTTCGTCAACTTGGTGAATCTTGTCTTCGCGTGCTGGATAAAGCTGGTCTTACGAAAGAGGATGTGGATTTCTTAGTACCGCATCAAGCGAACATTCGTATTATGGAATCTGCAAGAGAGAGATTAAATTTACCACAAGAAAAAATGAGTATGACAATTGAAAAGTTTGGTAATACATCAGCTTCTTCAATTCCAATTGCAATGGTAGAGGAATTGCAAAATGGACGTATTCAAGATGGTGATTTAATTATACTTGTTGGTTTTGGCGGCGGATTAACATGGGGAGCAGTTGCTCTTCGTTGGGGTAAATAAGGACTGAGAGAAAAAAAGGAGTGTATTTTGTATGGAAAAAAAGAGGGTCGTAATTACAGGGCTAGGAGCTGTTACACCGATCGGTACAGATGTTGAAACAGCGTGGGAAAACATTAAAAAAGGTGTATCTGGAATCGGACGACTTACAAGAATTGATCCGGAACTATTTCCAGCAAAAGTAGCAGCAGAAATTAACGACTTTGAAGTCGAGAAATATATTGATAAAAAAGAAGCGCGCCGTATGGATCGCTTTACACAATATGCAGTAGCAGCAGCGAAAATGGCAGTTGCAGATGCAAAGCTTGAAATTACAGAAGAAAACGGACCTCGAATTGGTGTATGGATTGGATCTGGTATTGGCGGTATGGAGACATACGAAGAACAATTTAAGATTTTTACTGAGAAAGGTCCGCGCCGTGTGAGCCCATTCTTCGTACCGATGATGATTCCAGATATGGCAGCAGGTCAAGTATCAATCGCAACAGGAGCGAAAGGAATTAACACTTGCTCTGTAACGGCTTGTGCATCTGGTGCAAACTCAATTGGTGATGCATTTAAAGCAATTCAGCGTGGTGATGCTGATGCAATGATAACAGGCGGAGCTGAAGCGCCGTTAACAAGTATGGCATTCGCAGGATTTAGCTCAGCGAAAGCATTAACATTTAATGAAGACCCAGCAACGGCTTGCCGTCCATTTGATAAAAACCGTAGCGGTTTCGTAATGGGTGAAGGTTCAGGTATTTTAATTCTTGAAGAATTAGAGCACGCATTAGCTCGTGGTGCTCACATTTATGCGGAAATCGCTGGTTACGGTGCAACTGGTGATGCATTCCATATTACAATGCCGGCTCCTGGTGGTGAAGGCGGCGTGCGTGCAATGCGTCAAGCTTTAGCAGATGCAGGTCTACAGCCAGAAGATATTGATTACATTAATGCGCACGGTACAAGTACGGATGCGAATGAAAAGTATGAAACGATGGCAATTAAAGAAACGTTCGGTGAGCACGCGTACAAAGTAGCAATTAGCTCAACGAAATCAATGACAGGTCACTTATTAGGAGCAGCTGGTGCTGTTGAAGCGATCTTCTCAATTAAATCAATTACAGACGGAGTAATCCCTCCAACAATTAACTATGAAACACCAGATCCAGAATGTGACTTAGATTACGTACCGAATCAAGCGAGACAACAAGAAGTAAATGCAGTATTAAGTAACTCACTAGGATTCGGTGGTCATAACGCAGTATTAGTATTTAAATCGTATAAATAATAGATGAAATAAGGAGTTTTTTCGTAGCATATTACGAAAAAACTCCTTATTTATTTTTACGTCTTTTTCTCTTGTAGCATATACATAAGAAAAAAGGAGGGATAAAGATGGGGGTTATTGAAACAGCTGAATGGCTACATTTATATTATGGACGGCCAGAAAAACTTTGTGAGAAATTTACGAAGTATATTCCGTTGCCAAAAGAAAGGTTGTATCGCTTTTTAATTTCAAAAGGGATGTATCGTCCGGTCATGCATGGGGAAAAGGAAATTAAAGAATTAGAGGAAAAGGAAATTTGGAAAGAGTTGAGCTTGGAGTATGATAAATTGAAAAATTGGTTGAAAGGTCCGGATGTCCCTGTCTTTATTTTATTATCAGATGCCTATAATCGAACTGTACAAGAAGAGTATAACGGTAGAGCTGGATTCTCTATGCGTCATGTTATTTTCTTATTTGTATGTGGACGGAATTCGGTGGAAGAATTAAAGGTGTTATTGGCGCATGAATATCATCACATATGCAGGTTACATCAAATTGAGACGAAAGAAACAGAATATACATTACTTGATACGATGATTATGGAAGGGCTAGCTGAGCAAGCGGTAACGGAAAGATATTCAGAAAAAAACAATGCACCGTGGACGATGTATCTTTCAAAAGAAGAGGCTATTTATTATTGGAAAAATGTTGTACATGAAAGAATAAGTATAAAACGAGGAACAAGGGAGCACGACATCTTATTAAATGGATTTCACTCTTATCCAAAGATGCTTGGCTATGCGCTTGGATTTCATATTGTCAAAGATTGTGTAACATTGGAAGGAGAAGATACACTTTCTTTATTATCTATAGATGCAAAAGAAATATTGAATAAAGCAAATACATTTCATATATAAAAAAACAGGAGCTCTATTTCCTGTTTTTTTAGTATTAATAGAAGAAAAAATAATAATTAGAATATATTTCCTTAGGTGGAATAAAGTTAAGAAAAATTGAACATAATGATTGATACAAACAGTAGTGAAGTGAGGGGTAGTGAATGTTATATCTACATGATGTATGGGTAAATTGGTTTGAAGGTGAAGAGAATGGGTATAACGTTTGTCATTTTTACGAATGGCGGAAAGATGATACGATTGAGCTATTAGATCAAGTGCCATTATTAAAAGTAGATGCCACATTATATCATTACATCGAGGACGAATTGTTAGAGCTTCCGCAAAAATTGTTGGAAGACGTACATCATAAGGCTTATATTCGTAAAAATCATGAACGTTTGCAGCAAGAGTATTGCTTTGTTGTTACAGATGGAAAAGGAATTATTGCGATTGATACAATTGGTTACAATGTACCTATTCGTAAAAGCAGACTTATACCACGGCAAGAGCAGATGGTATATGAGATGGTAGAAAACGTACAAGCAGAAAAGTATGAGTTCCAAGTAGAAGAAACAGAAAAAGAACACCACATTTTATCACCATCGCCTTTCATTATGAATGGCTTGACTCGTAAAGAAAGACAACTAAAACAATTATTATTTATGGCGTTAGATCAATTACATACAACGAAAAATACAGCGGAAATTCGCTATTGGTACACAGAGTGGGATCCGTCAGCATATGGAACGGTCCAACATATGGAATTTGAAGATATTTGGGCAAGACTATATGATGAAGCGAAATCAGGCTGGTCTGAGAAGCACGAACAATTATGCGAGCGCCTTGTAAAAGGACAGCCGTTTTTTGAAAAGTTATGGGAAATGGAAAATGAGCAAAAGGTAAATTAAAAAACCGCCAATTGGCGGTTTTTTAATTTGGTGAAATCCAGCTCCAGCGGCAAGAATGTTCGGTGGCTTCGCGCCTTCCTGCGAGGCAAAAAGCGCCTTTACGTCAGGAGCTCCATCCCCCTCACATTCTAAACGAGCCGCTTCCACTTTATATGTAATTTAGCTCCGGCTCCTAGCCCTTCGCGTCTAAGAACCTTCCCCACGAGAAGGTAAAAAGCACCTTCTGTGGGAAAGAACTTTAGCCGTCAGGGCTAAGCAGTCGCCTCCGCTTTTTATGTTACCTACGTTTTCTGCTTAGTCCCATTGCGTTTTCTACTTTGCGTAGTTGTTTGAATGCAACGCGGTTTGCTTTTTCGGCACCTTTGTCTAGAATTTCGTCTAGTTCTGGGGAGCTGATTAGTTCGTTATATTTGTCTTGGATTGGGCGAATTGCTTCTACGACTACTTGTGCTAAGTCGCCTTTGAAGTCGCCGTATCCTTTTCCTTCGTACATTGCTTCTATCTCTTCAACTGTTTTTCCTGAGAATGAAGAGTAAATTGTTAATAGGTTAGAGATTCCAGGTTTATTTTCTTTATCGAATTTCACGATACCTTCTGAATCTGTTACAGCACTTTTAATTTTCTTTTCAATTGTTTTTGGTTCATCAAGCATACTGATCATTGATTTTGGATTCGGATCAGATTTACTCATTTTTTTCGTAGGTTCGGTTAATGACATAACGCGAGCTCCTACTTTTGGAATACGAATTTCAGGAACTATGAACACTTCACGGAAGCGTTTGTTGAAACGCTCTGCTAGATCACGTGTTAATTCCATATGTTGTTTTTGGTCATCACCAACAGGTACGATTTCTGTGTTATAAAGTAAAATATCAGCAGCCATTAATGGTGGATACGTAAGTAATCCAGCTGGAACTGAATCTCTACCTGAAGCTTTATCTTTATATTGTGTCATACGCTCTAATTCTCCAACGTAAGCAACAGATTGCATGATCCATCCTAGTTGAGCGTGTGCAGGTACTTCTGATTGTACAAATAAAGTAGCTTTTTCAGGATCGATGCCGCATGCTACATAAAGTGCAGCAAGACTACGAATGTTTTTGCGAAGTTGTATAGGATCTTGAGGTACTGTAATGGCATGTTGGTTTACAATACAGAAATAGCAATCGTGTTCGTTTTGAAGCTCTGTAAATTGCTTCATAGCCCCTAAATAGTTTCCAAGTGTAATCGTTCCGCTTGGCTGAATACCAGAAAAGATAACTGACATAATTATTTCCTCCTAAATTTGAATGCGTGATAGGGAAGAGAAGGCAAACAAAAAAGCCCATTCATCCCAAAAAACTATAGGGACGAATGGACCGCGGTACCACCCTAATTATTTCACTACTGTGAAATCTCTCTAATCCATAGTAACGTCTGGATATAACGCCAAGGCCTACTACTTTCGGTTCGGTTTGGTGCTCAAAAGCCCATTCCACATTGTACAATTACTTGTTCACACCAGCCACAAGCTCTCTGAAATTGTTTCAATATGTACTCTTCTTTATCATCGCATACATATAAATTTATTTATTGTTAACTGAGCTCTTTTAATATGAAAGAACTAAAGTTTTATAACAAAATGTTTTGCTGATAATTATATCATATGGGATAGTGTTTGCAAACTACATCAAAATAGTAAAGCTAATGAGGGTCGAGAACAACCCAAGAACGATACCTGTAATACAAATTGGATATGTCCATTTGAATGAATATGTTTTATAAATACGTTCTTTCTTATCTGTAGGTTCCTCGACTTCTTCAATTAAAGAGTCAATCTTTTTGTTCGTGCCAAATACTCTCTGGAAAGCGTAAAGAGTTACATTGAAAAATCCATTTTGAAATATGAATAAAAAACCACCTATCAGAATAAAAAATAGCGCGATATAAAACGAGATGTTGACAAAGTTCAACAAAAATTGAGATGAAATGAGGAATGCACCAATACTAGAAGCAATCATCGCTATAAAAATTAGTATACAAGTATGAAAAAAAACTTTATTCAAAATATTCCCCTCCGTCAAAATATTACTAGAATTATTATACTATAAAAGCTATAATAAGTACTAGAAATAATTTTTTGAAAATTATACACAATTAAAGGTCTGATTTTAAGATGATGGTAGCAATGTTAACGTATCCCTTTACGAAAAATTAAAAATATAAACATTTTATTAAAAATTTTAACAAAAAAACAAAAAACTATATTCACAATCGTCGTATTATATGTATAATGAAAATTGTAGAAACTTGGAGATTATTCTTTCAATTCTACTTTTTAACAAGTGAGGGTAC